>NZ_CP089211.1:5202500-5364211 GCF_021183825.1 Sinomicrobium kalidii
TGGCCAATGCCAGCGGGGTTGAAAAACTAAAGCCCCTGGAAAACGAAACCACTGCAAAAGCTGTCACTTTAGATGAAGTGACCCGGGATATTGATGTTTTGGTCATTTCAATCCCTTTTGTTGAAATACCCGGGTTAGCCGGGAAGATTGCACCCGGCATCTCTGACCACACCGTAATCATTGATACGACCAACTATTATCCCATCCGGGACGGACATATTGAAGACATTGAGAAGGGTATGGCAGAAAGCGTTTGGGTTTCCAGGCATCTTTCCCGACCTGTTGTAAAAGCTTATAATAGTATTTTAGCAGGTTCGTTGATTGAGGCGGGACTTCCGAATGATTCTCCCCTGAGAATTGCTTTACCCGTTTCGGGCGATGACAAACAGGCAAAAAAAATTGTTGCTAGCCTTGTAAACGATAGCGGTTTCGATGCATTGGATATCGGCAACCTGTCCGATTCCTGGAAACAACAGCCCGGAAGCCCGGTGTATTGCACCGATTTAACCCTTACCCGATTAAAAAGAAACCTCCGGGAAGTACCAAAAGAGGTGTTACCGGAAAGGCGGGAACTTGCCCTGCAATTTATACTTGAACAAAACCCTTCGAACTGGTTAGACTGGCGGAAGGATTGTGTTGAGAACAATCGTATGGTATACCAAACCGATTTAAGATAGCAATCGCTTTCTCTTGTTCTGCCTTATTCAGCCCGGCAAAACCCATTCTAATGTATGGCGTTTTTGGTTTTTATCAGGGGGGGCATATTCCTTTCCGGTACTTTTGTATGCACATACTAAAGTTCATTTGCTACATTTTCATTTCTTTTCACGGCGAGTTCGGCAACCTTTTCAGCGTGGGTATCCCCCCAGTGCTGCATAGCATCAATAACCGTCAGAAGGGTTTTTCCGAACGTGGTAAGGCTATACTCAACCCTTAAGGGATAACCTTCGAAAGTCTGCTTGGACACAATTTCATAATCCAATAATTCGCATAGTTGCTGGTTTATCACCCGTAAAGTAGCTTGTTTAATGGCTTTTTGAATTTGTGTGGGGCGGTTGATCCCGTTAGCTATACAGTCAATAATACAAGGTTTCCATTTTCCTCCGATAACTTTCATAGTAACAGTAACACCATAATCAAATGTCTGAGGTATTTTATTTACATACATAAACTGTCCTCCGTTAGGATTACTAACGTAAAGTTACAAATAAATCCGGTGTGCTTTCTGTGACGGGATAAGGATAAATTTATCCATAGGATTCTTTCCGCCCATATTTCATATTGTTTTTAAGCCAGGTAGCTTTGTAAAAAAATCATCAAATATGAAATATCTATTTCTTTTCGGAGCAATTATATCGGAGATTATCGGTGCACTGGCAACAAGGCAATCGAACGGGTTTACCAAACTACTTCCTTCATCCATAGCGATTTTAGGTGTCGTCGGGGCATATTACCTGTTGTCATTGTCTTTGAAGAGCGGTATGGCCATAGGAGTAGCTTACGGAATCTGGGCTGCAGTGGGCATTTCCACTTTAGCCATATTAGGGGTTTTTCTTTACCATGAAACATTAACTCCGGTACAGTTAATCGGGATAATACTGATTATAGGAGGTGTTTTAGCATTGGAACTGGGCAAGGGTTCCGTAAGTTTTGGTTAATTTGTCGTGACCGTCCAATCACATGGTCAGACCAGGCTGCTGAAAATTAAAAAACTTTAAAAAATAACATTTTGTATTCTTGTTTTTAGCATATAAATGTAACTTTATAAAATGGAAGAACTCCGGACGAGTTCATATACGCAGCAACACCGGGCAAATGGAAACAGGACAAAAAATTCAGATAGGCAAATAATAGAAGCCGCCCTGGATGATTATGTAACTCATTGGAATAACAACGATATGGATTCCTCGCTCAATCCAGAGTACCAATGATTCAATTTTAGCTGTCTGAATTCGCGCACTAAACGGCTCTTTATACTGCGGTTAAATATCAACCACAAAGCGCATATCGCTCTCCTTTGTCACGAATACCCCCTCTAAATGTCATTTGTGCACTGCAAAATTTCGGTTTCCGGGCCTTAACTTTGTATAAATCATTAAATTTTAAATATTAACCATTAAAAACCAAGAATGATGAACCCGAAAAAGATATGGGCAAATTTAGCCGTAAGCGATTTAGACCGGACAACTAAATTTTACACTGAACTGGGGTTTAAGCCCAACAGTCCACATACCTCTAAAGAACTGACAAGCTTTATTGTCGGTGAAGATAACTTTGTCATGCACTTCTTTTTAAAAAATGTACTCCAGACTTTTTTAAAAAGTGAAATAGCCGACTCGCAAAAGGCAAACGAGATTGTGTTTACGGTTTCAGCCGAAAGCAAAGACCAGGTGGACGATTGGGCGAAAGAGGTTGAAAGCGCAGGCGGAAAAGTTGTTTCCGGGCCGGAAGAATTCGGAAAAGGATATTACGGTTTTGTTTTTGCCGATCCTGATGGTCATAAGTTTAATGTCTTTTATATGTAAGGGCTTTGAAATTTGCCGTATTGCTGTTTTTTTAAACCCGTTCAAATACGAGCCGGTAGTGATCCATGATCTCCTGTTCAAAACAGATGCGGTTGGGGCTGATCCTGAATACTTCTACCTGGTGCCTGAATTCTTTGTCAGTGATATATTTTGGCAGTAAGGAAAGATAAAGTCCGTATTTTTTCAGGTTGAACTTCCTGAACCTTTTCCTCCATTGCCCGATCGTTTCGATATAATCGAGCCGGCCGCTGCTTTTTGAGATCAGTTTAAAGCCGGGCATTGCATTTTGTATGACCATATCCGGTCCGTACGGAAGCCAGGAACCCGGAAATTCCTTGATCATCAATGCCATTACATGGGCTGGCGAACCTTTTTTGGCGCGGATATTAATATCTTCAAAGTCCGGCATATTTTTACTGAAGGTCATTGTTTGCATATAAAACCTTCCGCCAACAGGTAACAATTTGGTAAGTGTGGTGAAAAAATCCTTATAAACCTGCTCCTGTTTTCCCGCTTTCCATTCTTCCACCGAACAAAAATGTTCGAGTCCGCCGATGCAGGTGATCGCATCGAATGTTCCGTAATCCTCCGGCTTCACATAGCGGCAATCCTGTACAAAGACCTTCATCCCGTTTTTCCGGCAGGCAGCCGCCTGGCCTTCCGATAAGGTCAGCCCCATGCTTTCCGCTCCTCTTTCCGCTGTAATATACTTTATAAAAGGGCCCCATCCGCAGGCCATATCCAATACTTTGCTCCCCTTCCCGATGTTGAGGCTGTCGGCAATAAAACGGTGTTTTGCACGCTGTGCTTCCTCAAGCGTCATGGAAAAATCACCATCGTACTTTGCCCCGCTGTAATCACCGGTTTCACCAATACTCAGGCGGAAAATCTTGTCGATCGTGGTGTAGGTGAAATCCAAATCATTTTTATCAGCCATCTCTCTTTTTTATTACTTACACCCGCTTTCCGGTGAATCTCATAAAGGTACAAATCTGAAAAGCAATTCACAATACTTTATTCCAACTAAATAACTCAATAACTTAGTAACCTATTCCCAAAACAATAACTCCACTTTATTCAATACAAGCAATATGAATAAAGTGGAGTTGGTTTATACTTCGTGTTTGTCTTTTCAGGCAAGAAAAAACAAAGCCTACGATCCCGATAGCCGCCAAAAGATGTTTTTATAAATTCATCAATTCGGGCAAAAAACTATCGGGACTTCAATCTTCCGACTGAAATGTTAACACTGATAAGCATTCTGCGCCGGGATATAGCAACAAACCACTTCACCGTCAACGATTATATAAGAACCGTCTCCACCGCATTTATTGCCCGATCCTTTACCGCCGAAAATATTCTTTTGTTCATTTTCAGACAATTTTTTAGCACCTTTTAAATTCAAAATTTCTTTTCTCATAATTACGTATTTAATGGTTAATAAAATTTACGTTAATATAGGTATTTTTTTACATTTTCATAAGTAAAATAAAAATAATATTTAGCATTCCACATACATATCCCCTACTGCTTTTATTCTTGGTAAAGAGTATTCCGTTGCCTGGTAAAGAAATTTCGGGAATTTTTTTTCAGAGATTATAGGTTAGGATGCTTTTCTCCGAAATCGATCCTGCCAAAATTATTTCACCCTCGATCCGCAGAATTTCTTTGCCGTGTTCCAAACACATTGCCCTCCCCCTCCTACCGTTGCTCCGGACCAAAAATGTCCCATTCGGTTTTAGAGGAAAGCCCGGAAGAAAACCGTGAAAACCTCGTGAAATTGGAGCACTTGCAATTTAGATTTAAATAAGTATCTTCGCCGATATTTAAAATAAGTCTAAATAAAAACATGAAAGCTTTATTACTGGTACTCACTTTAGGTTTTGTTGTTGTTGGATATTCACAGGAATACCGACTTAAGGGAAAGATTACAGCTGTAAATGACAAACCCCTGCCCGGAGTAAATGTTTTTGAAACAAAAGCCCCCGGTTCCGGTACACAAACCGATGAAAACGGGAAGTTTGTTTTGAACTTTTCAGAAGAAGGCATCTATGAACTTACTATTTCACATATAGGCTTTACCACCCAAAGAATAAATGTGGACATCGGAGGTTCTGTCCCCGACCTGAAAGTGGTTATGCAGGAATCCGGTTTTGACCTGGATGAAGTGGTCATCGTTTCCAACAGGGATAAAGAAACACGCGATGAAGTGCTTTCATCCATTTCTGTCCTAACATCAAAACAGCTAGCTCAGACCAGGCAATATTCCAATGTAGTTTCCGATATCGTTGCGAGGATACCCGGTGTTTCGTTATCAAATAACAGGCAGCAGACCCGGGGGCAGAAACTAAGAGGCCGTAGTATGCTGGTTTTAGTGGATGGGATTCCCCAGTCCACTCCCCTTTTTGTAACGGATAACCTGAATTATCTGGACCCTTCTGCCATAGAAAGGATTGAAGTGGTCAAAGGCTCTACTTCAATATACGGGAACGGGGCCCAGGGGGGCATCATCAATTACATCACCAAAAAGGGCAATACCGCTAAAAAGATGGAATCCCACACTAAGATCGGTGCTTCATCCTTTCTTGTAAAACCGGACCATACGGCGGGAATGCATGTGTCCCAGTTTTTTAACGGCCAGGTGGGTAAGGTAAATTATACCTTGGGAGGTGCTTACAAGCAATTCGGCATTATGCGCAGCGCAAAGGGCGAGATCTCCTCCCCAAAAGACGGGATGGGCGAAACCGAATGGTACAACCTTTTTTCCAGGATTGGGTTTGATGCGGGCAAGGGGTACAAGCTGGAATTGATGTACAACTACTTTGGCAATAATCAGAAATCACAACTGGAACAGGTTTCGGGTGTCTATGGCGAAACCCCTGCCCTTGGTGTCTTTGGTGAAAGAGACCCCGGTTTGGTGGGGCAAGGTGTTAAGTACAATCACAACCTCAGGTTTTCATTGAATAAGAGCGATATTTTTAAAAACACAGATTTAACGGCAACCTATTACCTGCAAAAATTCAGGACTATCTATGCCAGCTATGATTATTATACAGACCTGTCGCAAGGCTATACCGGCGGACAGCCGGAACTTACATCCGATCAGAAGGGACTTAGGCTCAATTTTAACACTGATTATGCCTTGTCCGACAGTTTTAAGGGAAATATCGTTTACGGACTTGATATATTGCGCAATAAAACTGCCCAGCCCATGGCTGACGGAAGGCTGTTTACCCCTGAAATGGACATGAAAAATTACGCCGGGTACCTGCAGATCAAGGCAAAGATCGACGATTTTATCTTTAAGGGTGGCGGAAGATATGAAACCATTGATATCAATGTAGATGATTATACCACCATATATCGCGACAACGGGGAAACTACCGGTGGTGGGCTTGCCGTAAAAGGAGGTAAACTGGATTATAATGCGTTTACGTTTAATCTGGGGTTGCGTTACAACAAATGGAGATTCCTTCAGCCCTACGCGAGCTTTTCCCAGAGTTTTTCGGTCGGCGAACTGGGCAGGATTTTGCGGATAGCTACAGATCCGGATATCATAAGCGATAATATTAAAGACACCAGGGCCGTGATCACCGATAACTTCGAACTGGGGCTGGAAGGCCGCCTGACAAACAAAATCAGGTACGGGGTAAACTGTTTTATCAATAAGCAGAAGTTGGGCACAACCTATATTGTAAACCCCGAAACCAATTTTTTCGAGTTGTCAAGGTTGCCCGAAAAAATATACGGTGCCGAGTTTGAGCTGAACGTCATTTTTAACAGGAAACTTGATGTTGATCTTTCGTTATCGACCATCGAAGGCAAGACCGACAACAACGACAATGGAAAATTCAACGACAGTGAAGATGAATACATGGACGGCTCCAGAATAAGCCCGTCCATTTTCAGGGGCGATATCAACTATAAGCTTAGCCCGAAATGGCATGTAAATATAGCGGGGACTTATGTTGGAAACAGGGACAGGTTTGAAGAAAACGAAGGAGGCGGTTACGCGTATGGCCGTGCGCCTGTAAAGAACTTTTTTCTGGCCAATCTTTTTACGTCCTATCAACTTACAGACAGCACCAAGGTATTGGTCGGTATAGAAAACCTGTTCAATAGGGACTATTACCCGCTAATTTCGCAATGGTCATCCAGGGATGCGGATTACATTAAAGGCAATGGGATCAACTGTAAGGTATCGGTAAGTATAAGATTGTAGCCTCAAAGCTTGATAAAACATAACAGCCGCCTATTCCGTTTTGGTAATCAAACGCTTCAACGCCCCGGGGAGTGCTTCGGTCCTTATCCATTTTACGTCCCTTTCACTGCTGAAAAAGAAATATTTCCCGTCCGGGGTGATATAGGGACAGAAATCGTAGGTCGGGGTGTTTATCAAGGCTCCCAGATTTTTAGACGGTGTCCAGGAATTGTCCTGGTCTTTAACGGAATAATACAGGTCTGCCGTACCTTTTGAATCGCTCCGGTCCACCGATGTAAATATGATGGCACGCTCATCGGGGGTTACATAAGGATCGTGCTCCATTTCCGGGGCGTTTACGGCCGGACCGAGATTTGTTGGTGTTGTGTATTTCCCGTTTTCAAAGCGACTTATGTAAATATCGTGCGATCCGTATCCGCCAGGTCTGTCCGACGCAAAATAAAGATTTCCGTTAGCTCCGAAGGAAATATAAAATTCAGTGCTGTCGGAGTTAACGGCTTTTTCATTTATCGGTACTGTCCATTTTTCTTTCCCGTTACGCTTTACATACCAGATATTAAAATTCTTTAGGGTATCTTTTTCATCCACCGGCCTGTCGGATATGAAATACAGGGTCCCGTTCGGGGCAAAAACGGGATCGGCTTCGGAAAACGGCCCTTCACTAAAACCGACCATTTCCGGGAGTTGCCATTTGTTATCCTCAAACCGGGTGACATAAATATCGGAGATTCCGTCAGAGGACCGCGAAAAATAACAGGACGTGCCATCCGGTGAAAAAGCGGCGTTAAAATCAAGGCTGTCGCCGGATACTATACCGGGCAAAAAAGTCAATGCGGTCGAATCCGGACGCGGAGACGGATAACTGATGTCCGGGCTCCGGTCTGTATGCGCAGAGCACCCCGCAATGATGAGACACAACAGGATCATGTACTTTTCCATAAAAATATTACGATTGTTCCTTTACATTTTAAAGGAAATTCAGAAAGAAAACCTTTCAGATATGAATACGGGGCCGGGAGAATTTCCGCTAACGAATCCGCTTTTAAGCAATCTGATTGTAAAAGGCCGGACTTTACATAAAATCCGGCCTTTTTCTGATCGTATCATCCTGTACTGTTGTACAGGTCGTTGTTCTTACTTAACAGGTGATCACTTGCGGGCACCCCATGCAGGTGGAGCAATATTTAGGTCCGGTTACACTACCTTTACAATCACATCCGCAGAGTGACAGGTCGTAATCCTGACAGGAACCCGAAGCTCCTCCGGCGATCTGTTTTTGTTCGGCTTTGTCCAGTACTCTTCCCAGTTGCAATAAGTTTTTCATGATAAAAAGTTTTTGAGTTAAAAAATAAATTCGGGTTTCCTTTCAAATATAGGAAAAAAATACATCAGGTTCCTGTCCTTCGAATATTTTTTTTAATTGATATATAGCTGTTTACTCACATGTGTCAGCGACTCCCGCCCGCACTCTTCCGATAGGCCGAAGGACTCAATCCGTTGTATTTACGGAATTGCCGGTTCAGGTGGCTTTCGTCCGTAAACCCCAGTTCCCCGGCTATTTGCCCTATTGTAAGCGGGCTGTTGGCCAGGCGCTGCTCCACCAGGCGTATCTTGTATTGTGTAACGTAACGCTGAAGGCTTTCTCCCGTAAATTTCCGGAAATACTCCCCCACGTAATTCGGGGAAAGGTTAAAGCGCCGGGCCAGGTGGCCTATGCGTAGTTTTTCCGGAAAGCCGATATTTTCATGGATGTACAAGAGTATCCGGTTGATCAGGGGTTCGTCTTTTGCGTGGTCCTTAATCCCCTGCTCCGAAACGTTACGCGATAGAATATTAAGGACCAGGGTGATGAGATGTTTCAGGTTTTCTTCGTATAACGGAGGTTTCCGGAGGTATTCTTCCGTTATGTTCTGTATCCACCCGGTGATCATCCGGCAATCTTCGGGGTTTTGTATTTTGAGTTCCCGGAAACGGTTGTGGTGAAAAAATATGTTTTCCAGTTGTCGCAGCCATTGTGCCGTTCTTTCTTTTTCTCCGGCTGTCCTGCACTGCCCCAGAAAGACTTCGGAAAAACGGACCGAGCAAAACCGCGTCGGGGTCCTTATGTCAAATCCGCGGCAATCCAGTGGTGTGAACAGGAAAATACTCCCTTTCTGATAAGGGAAATGGTTATTGTTCACTTCCCGGTACCCGCTACCCTCCAGTATCTGTACAATTTCGAAGAAATGATAGACGAGGGGGCGCTGTTCCCAGCAGTCCATATCGGCCACATACAACTCAAACGGACGGTCCAATACCTTTTGTTCCATAACCTGTAAAAGTACAAAAATTCCCCCGTTTTGTATCTGGTCCGGCATCGTCATACCGGGTAATTTTGACATGTAATTTTAAGATATGATTGTCATGAACATAAAAAGAACATTACTGGAACCGCTCTCCTTCCCCGGCCTTACGCTAAACAACCGTGTGGTTATGGCCCCGATGAGCAGGAGGCGTTCTGAAAAAGGCATTCCCGGCCGCTCCACCGCAATTTATTACGGGCAACGCGCCGGAGCCGGACTTATCATTGCCGAAAATACCGCGGTAACACCCAACGGCATCGGCTACCTCCACACCCCGGGCATTTATAATGATCTACAGAAAACCGGGTGGAAACGGGTCACCGATGAAGTGCACGCCAAAGGAGGCAGGATATTCATCCAGCTGGTGCATGCCGGGCGTATAGGGCATCCGGAGAATAACGAAGATGGTGCTCCCCTTGTGGCCCCTTCTGCCGTAAAGGCCAGCGGTGAAATACGCACCCTGCACAACGGCCATCTGCCCATACCGGAGCCCCTGGCACTGAGCACGGCAGATACCGGGGCAATGATAGAGGCCCATATAAAAGCTGCCGAAAATGCCATTGAAGCCGGTTTTGACGGGGTGGAAATACACGGGGCACACGGCTTCCTTCCGGAGCAGTTCCTTCACCCGCTTTCCAACAGGCGTACCGACCGTTACGGAGGCAACATTGCCAACCGCAGCCGTTTTCTCCTCGAGATCATGGAAGGCGTGGTTGCCGCCATCGGTAAGGAGCGTACGGGAATAAGGCTCTCCCCCTTTGCCACGATTAACGATCTGCCTGCATACAGGGAAGAAAAAGAAACCCACCAATACTTAACCGATGCCTTGCGTGAGCTGGATATCCTGTACATCCACCTTTCCAGTCAGCCTGTGGACGGCAAACCTTCCATAAATCAGGAATATATAAAGGAAATCCGCAATCGTTTTCACAACCTGCTGATCGTAGCCGGAGGGTATACCCGGGAATCTGCCGAAAAAATGTTACGATCCGGCCTTGCAGACCTTATCGCATTCGGAAGGTCGTTTATTGCCAATCCGGACCTTGTGGAACGGTTCCGCCATAATACTCCTCTCGCCGCAGGAGACACATCCACCTATTACCAGGGCGGAGACTGCGGATATATAGATTACCCGGCCATTTACGATGCTGCACAGGCCGATGCACGCCCCTGACATCCCCGGCCCGGCTGAACGGGCCGGAGCTTTCTTTTTCGCAGATGTCCGCGCTTATCCGGAATTACGTAAAGCATGTGTGCAGAACAGGTTTTCAGGTTGAAGATTTTTACATTAAATTTAACATGCCATATGGAATAATAAGGTTTATTTTGGCGTTAACACGTTATGGCATCCCGCTGTATTATCCTAAACCTAACCTTTTCAGTGCAATGGACAATGTTTCGGACTCCGTTTTAGTCAAATTGCTGTCGCAGGACGATGAAAAGGCTTTTACTGCTTTATATTACAGGTATGCGGGGAAAATAAAATCTTTCCTCTCCCGCCTGAAACTCGACAAACACACAGACGATATCATCCAGGAGACCTTTATCACCATCTGGAGAAAACGCCACTCCCTGGACAGTTCCAGGTCACCCGGGGCGTATATCTTCACCATTGCCAAGAACCGGGCGCTGAAGTCCTTAAATGAAGAGTTAAAAAACACCGTCTCCGAACAGGAGATCCCGGACCGGGAAGATTCGGAAAGTTCATTCATAAGAGAAGCATTTCACGAGGCCCTGGAAGCCTCCATAGACAAACTGCCGGAACGTGCCAGGCAGGTACTTATCCTTAAAAGGATCAAGGGGCTTTCTACAGATGAAATTGCACAGGAACTCGGCATCAGCAAAAGCACCGTGGAAAACCACATGAACCGTGCCCTGGCCCTGTTAAAAGAAGAACTGTCCGGGTTTTCTGCAATTTCCCTGCTGTTCCTGGAAATTTACTTTCTGCATTGACCTGTTTTCTTTTTAACATTCATTTAACGGTTTGCCCTTAGGTGTTCCCTGCCCTTTGCGGATATACTATATGACAACCGTCTAAAACCGTAGGGATGGAAAAACTGCATACACTCTGGCAAAAATACCTTGAGGGTACATTGACCCCGGAAGAAACATCGCAATTACTGGATGCCCTTGAGCAAAAGGAAAATCACCTGATGTTTACCCAATGGATGGAAAAGGAATGGGATGCATCCGAAAACACCGCCCCGAAGACCCCTGAAAACCGGAAAAGACTGGAAAAAATACGAAAAGAACTCGGCATGGGGCAACCCCGCCCGGTAAGGAAGCTGTTTCGTTATACCGCGGCGGCCTGTATCCTGGCACTGATAGGGTTAGGGATATGGGAAATGACCAAAAGCACTTCTGCCGGGAATGACTTTATCCGTCTTGAAGTGGCTGCGGGAGAACCTGCAAAAGCCTTTCTGCTCCCCGACAGCTCTTCCGTATGGCTGAATTCGGCCACTGTACTGCAATATTCCGGGGATTTTACCAATAACAGGGAAATCAGACTACAGGGGGAGGCCTATTTCGAGGTGACCAAAGACCGCAATCATCCTTTCCGCGTAACGTTCCGGGACAACCGGCTCGTGGTAACAGGGACCCGTTTTCTCGTCAAGTCCTATGCCGGAGAAGATATCTCGCGTATCGGGGTTAAGGAAGGAAGTGTGAGGGTTTATCACAACTCCGATAGCACCAGCCTTAAAAGAAACAACAGCCTGTTCATAGATGAACTCGGGGATACGGCGGTATTTAAAACAACAAACCTCGCAGATATCGATGCCTGGAGGGAAGGCGTATTGAACTTTAGCAATATTCCGCTCGGGGAAGCCCTCAATACCCTTGAAAGGTACTACGGCATACACATCAATGTCGGCACACTTTCCGGCACTACAATAGAAAAACATATTACGGCAACATATCCTCCCGGAACATCTCTTGGAGAGGTGATGGAAGGGCTGCGCCACTTGCTGGACTTCCGTTATGAGTTTACCGGTTCCGATATGCTGAAAGTATACGAAACACAGGAAACAGTAACCCCCTGAAAACTTCCCCCCTTACGGTCAAACAATCAAATACAAACATTAAATCCGAAACCAACGTATGATGAATCTTTTGTGTAAAAGAGCAGGCCTCTTTATTTTCCTGATCTGTGGCTACTTGCCTGTACTAACGGCCCAGCAAGACAACATCCCGGACAATATAAAGGTGCGTCTCAACCCCGGTAGCTTACGGGCTGTACTGGAACAGGTACAGCAACAGACTTCCTATTCCTTTGCCTATAATAACGAAGAAATAGACCGGGTGGCCGATGCCGGAATAAAACAAGGCGAATACAACCTTAAAGAAATATTGAAAACACTGCAACAAAAACACCACCTTGATTTTAAAAACAGGAACAGGATAATCTATGTAAAACGAAAAAAAACCGGTACCGCCCGACAAATAAAGGGCCGTGTACTGGACGAATCCGGTAAGCCCCTTCCCCAGGCCAACGTCATTGAAAAGGGAACCTCGAACGGTGTGGTGACCGATATGAACGGTAATTTCACCACCCGGATTTCCGGGACAGACGCAGTGCTGCTCATCTCCTATCTGGGATATTTGACACGTGAAGTCCGCCCGGGGGATAAAAGTGTGATCAGCGTCAACCTTCAAGAGGACGCCGCCGTACTTGACGAGGTGGTGGTAACAGATCGCCGGAACATTACGGAAATTAAAAAACCGCAGATGAGCGTAAACCGGCTTTCGGCAGAGCAGATCAAGCGTATTCCGGCCGTGCTCGGAGAAACCGACCCGTTAAAATCGTTACTGCAACTTCCGGGGGTGACCAATGCCGGAGAAGCTTCTTCCGGTTTTAATGTCCGCGGCGGTGCGGCCGACCAGAACCTTATCCTGCTGGACGGCTCTCCCATGTTCAGCGATTCCCACCTTTTCGGTTTCTTTTCGGTGTTCAATGCCGATGCCATCAGTGATATGGAACTTTATAAAGGCGGTATTCCCTCGAGTTTCGGCGGTCGTGTTTCTTCCGTGCTGGACGTACACCAGAAAAACGGCGACTACCAGGACTTTCACATGAACGGCGGTATCGGGTTGATATCGAGCAGGCTATTGGCAGAAGGGCCGCTTGCAAAAGGAAAAGGTTCGTTTCTCGTTGCCGGAAGAAGCTCCTACGCCCACCTCTTTTTAAAATTGACGGACAATAACAACTCCGCATACTTCTACGACCTGAATACCAGACTGAATTACAGGTTCAACGAAAACAATACCCTGTTTTTGTCCGGTTACTTCGGCAGGGATATTTTTGATATCGGCGACAGCTTTTCCAGTTCATACGGAAACACCATGCTCAACCTCCGGTGGAAACACGACTTTTCCGATAATCTCAGTTCCGATCTGTCAATGATCTACAGTGACTATCGCTTTGGCCTGAACTTAAATTCCCAGGATTTTCAATGGGACAACGCTATTGAAACCTATAGCGCAAAATACGACCTGAGGCATTATTTATCGGATAGTTTCAGCCTGCACTACGGCGGCCATGCCACTTATTACGATTTTAATCCGGGGACGTTAAAACCGGACGGCGAAGACTCCGGGATCAACTTTGAGCAGCTGGACAAAAAATATGCCCTGGAACCGGCCTTTTATATCGATGCCGAACATACGATCTCTGAGAAATTATCGGTGAGGTACGGCCTGCGGTACAGCATGTTCTATCGCTACGGACAACAGGACATCAATGTTTATGAAGATGACCGGGCCGTGGTCTTTAACCCGGATTTCCGGATCTATGAAAAAGGGATACCTGTAAGCGCAACGCATTACGGCAGCGGGGAAACCATTGCGAGTTTTGACAACCTGGAACCCCGTATAGGAATTTCGTATGCCCTGAACGACAACACCTCCATAAAAGCCAGCTACAACAGGATGTCTCAGTATTTGCACCTGCTTTCCAATACCCAGTCCCCCACGCCGATAAATATCTGGACACCCAGCGGCCCTTTTACAGAACCACAGCTGCTGGACCAGGTAGCACTGGGGTTTTTTAAAAATTTCAGGGATGATGCCTATTCTTTGGAAACCGAAGTTTTTTATAAAAAGGTAAAAAACCGTATCGATTATATAGATGGTGCAGACCTTATTGCCAATAACGATATCGAACAGGTGATCCTGAACGGAAAAGCCCGTTCATATGGCCTGGAGGTACTGCTCCGGAAAAACACCGGAAGGCTCACCGGGTGGATCGCCTATACCCTCTCCCGTGCCGAACAACAAACCCCGGGGCGTACACCCGAAGAAACAGGGATCAACAATGGCGACTGGTATCTGTCGCCCTACGATAAGCTGCACAACCTGTCCGTAACCGGAGGGTATGAACTGAATAACAAATGGTCGCTGGGCGGAAGCTTTACGTTTCAGACCGGGCAACCGTACACCTACCCGAAAGGACAGTACGAGATCGGGGGGATCAGGGTACCCAATTACACATCGCGGAACGAAGACAGACTTCCCTCCTATCACCATCTGGACGTTTCGGCTACGTATACGCCGAAACCCAAAAAGAAAAAGGGCTGGCAGGGCGAATGGGTCTTTAGCATTTATAATCTGTACAGCAGGAAAAATTCGGCCTCTGTCAGTTTCCGTCCCAACGAGGACACCGGTGTTAACGAAGCAGTCCGCCTCTCCATATTCGGCATTATCCCGAGTGTAACCTATAACTTTAAATTTTAAGCACATGGCCTCTTTTAAATATATATTTCTTTTTACAGCACTTGCATGTTTAGTTTCGTGTGAAGATGTGGTCGATATCGACCTGGATACCGATGAGCCCCGCCTGGTCATAGATGCCGGAATAGAATGGGTAAAAGGCACCGACGGAAGCCGGCAAACCGTTAAGCTGAGCACAACTACCGGTTATTATACGTCCGACATTCCCCCGGTTTCCGGTGCCGGGGTCAATGTAGTTAACAGCAGCGGTACCGTTTTTAATTTTCGGGAAAATCCCGGAACCGGGCTGTATGTCTGTACCGATTTCGAACCCGTTATCGGGGAAACCTACGAACTGACCGTCACCGTGGACGGACAAACCTATACCGCCGGCGAAAAACTTATGAGTGTCCCCGAAATTACGCGTATAGAGCAGGACATTGCCGCAGGGTTCCAGGAGGATGAGATTGAGGTTACATTTTATTATCAGGACAATCCCGAAGAAGACAATCACTATATGGCCAGGTTTGAAGCCGATGTTCTTGTCTATCCGGAATACGATATCGATGACGATAGATTTACGCAGGGAAATGAAATGTTCGAGAGTTTCAGTCATGAAGACCTCGAAGTCGGTGACCGTGTCGATATACGCCTGAGCGGGATTTCCGAACGTTTTGACAATTATATGTCGCTTGTCCTGGATGCAGCCGACAGCGATCCTTTCGGCACACCGCCTGCCAATGTAAGGGGAAATATTATAAATACTACCAATGAAACCGATTATGCCTATGGTTATTTCCGGCTTTCCGAAGTAGATACGACCTCGTATGTGGTGAAGTGATTTGTTTTATCTAATCAGAATAAGTTATGAAGAACGAAATTTCCATTACCGTAGAAATATTCAAAACCGATATTAAGGACCCCGTTGTGGCCGATATATGCACCCTGGTGCTCTCCCATCACTTTCCCCGTGCCCGCATCAATTTTGACCTGGAAGATCCGGACAACATCCTGCGTGTGGAAGACCGGGATATTGCAACCGGAAAGATCATAGAATTGCTCTCTTCCATGGATATAAAATGTACGCTTTTCAACGAATGATCAGGGATCGGAGGCAAAGGTTGTGGGGTTTTTCACTTGTTGTAAGTTTCCGGTTTTGGTTTTGCCACGGATACACGAATGTTTTTTGGGTTGAATGTGGCAGGTGAGGTTGTATTTTAGTTATTTAGGCATCACGCATGAACTGAATAACTCATTAACTTAATAACCTGTTAACCCAACAACAGGCAATAGATGACTCTCGATTGAGGCCAGTACAACCCTGTAACAAAAAGGAACCATTTCATAAATCGCAAGTCGCACCTCTTATGTCCTGCTGTCTTAGGTCTGAACCCCTGCAATGTCCACAACTGTTAGGATTGATCCATGATCAGCTTTCAAAACAAAGCCCCCGGAAAAACTTCCGGGGGCCTGAATAATGCAGTAAAACTGTTTATTTTTTCTGTAATGGCACCGGAACTATTCCGTTCAGCATTACAGTTATATATATTATTTTATCTCAACAAGTTCCAGGTCAAATACCAGATCCTGGCCGGCCAGCGGATGGTTTCCGTCAAGCACAACATGTTCTTCCTCTACCTTGGCAACACGCAACTGGTATTCCGAACCGTCAGGGTTTTTGGCGACCAGTCCCATACCTACTTCGGGAGTAATGTTTGGAGGCAGTTCTTCTTTCTTAACAGAGTGGAAAAGATCTTCACGCACTTCACCGTAGGCTTCTTCTTTAGGAACGGTCACCGTTTTCTTTTCATTGACCTCCATGTCTATAAGCCCTTGCTCAAAACCCGGAATAAGACTTCCCTGGCCCAGTTGTATCTCCAGAGGGTCCCGGTCTGCAGAGCTGTCAAACACCTGCCCGTTTGTTAATTTTCCCGTGTAATGTACTCTTACCGTGTCGTTTGCTTTTACTTTAGTCATAAAATCTAGTATATCAAATTTATAGTAGTTTAGCTACAAAGGTAAGATTTCTATGATACCTTCAAGGGATATCGGGGATAATTTCCTGATTTTGATATTATTTGAGCAAACTCAAACCGTTATACGCCGCTTTCTTGCCGTAATTTCCCAAACCCCGGTTTTGTTGCCTTCGGCGATCACCGGGATCTCATCGTAAAGGTTAATGGTGGGGCAAATATGATAGGGCACACCATACAATACGTCCCCTACCCGGATATTTTCCCAGTCCTTCACCTTCAGGACACCGTGCTCTTCACTTTGGGAAAGCAATTCATATCCGCTAAGGTTTAAAAATTTCACCCTGCGGTCCACCGGGTTTTCAGCCGCTACGGCTTTATGTCCCAGGTCAATGGTAACGATTCCCCGTGCAGGTTTGGAAATAACGCGGCTTACCAGCAGTACTGCAAATTTAAACTCCTGTTCGGTAAGTTTTTCATCATATCCCCAATCCCAGAACACACAGGTACCGGGACTGCAAATCCTGTCCTCAGCCAGCCTGTGGGTGGTAAAAGCAGGTGTTCCCCCGGAAACGAGCTGCAGGTGCGGATAAGACTGTTTCAGTTCATCGTAGATGTCCTGAACATCCCGGAACCCTCTTTCCAGCTTTTCTTTCCTCACCGTGTAATCCGTATCCCTGTGATGTCCGTCATATACATGTAGTCCGTTTAATTTAAGAAACTTACACTCTTTTATTCTATCTGCAAGTTTAACTATTCCCGGACCGGGTTCTGTCCCCGACCGGTTCATCCCGTTATTGATATCTATATAAACCGGTACCTCCTTCCCCGCAGCAGAAGCTTTCGTGTTCAGCATATCTGCTGAGTAAGGATTGTCAACAATAGTATAAAAATCCGTAGCCGGAAAACGATGTATAAGGTCGAAAAAACGGTTAATTTTAGGGCCTACCAGCTGATGGGCGATCAAAACGCTTTCGGCGCTTTCTTTTGCAGCCATTTCTGCCTCGGCTATCGTGGAAGTCTTGAAGTTTTTCATACCGAATCCCATCATGCGCCGTACCACTTCAGGCATTTTATTGGTTTTCAGGTGTGGCCGCAACCGGCCTGTATCGTTATTAACCATTTTCAACATTTGCCGCAGGTTGTGATCCAGATGACTTTCGTACAGCACAACCGAAGGCGAATCTATTTGCTGAATATCTGCTATGGCATACCAGTTTTCCATATCGCAATTGTTTTCAGGGATTTTAGCGTTCAAAGTTAATTAAAGTAAGCTCATTTTACGCGGACTTTTTGCCTGTTTTTGACAGTCCCTGAAAAATAATAAAAAAATAATTGTGTAACCGAATGGTTTTATATATATTTGTAACCGAATAGTTACATTAAAGAAATGAGAAGGGACGTATTTCAGGCAATAGCAGACCCCAACAGGAGGGCCATAATCAATCTGCTTGCAAACAGGAAGCTCACTGTAAACCAGATCGCCGATAATTTTGAAGTGAGCAGGCCCGCCATATCCAAACACATCAAAATACTGACGGAATGCGGCCTTGTGATCATACAGCCACAGGGCAGGGAACGGTATTGTGAGGCCAGGCTGCGAAAATTGAGGGAAGTGTCCGAATGGATCGAACAGTACAGGAGATTCTGGAACAATAAACTGGATGCGCTCGAAGATTTTCTGGAAAACAGTTAGGCTCCCCTGCCCTTCTTGCCTAACACACCTGTCCGGAAGCCATTGTAAATAAAAAGACAAACCAATATGGGGCCGAAGATCAGTTTTATCACCATTGCGGTGACCGATTTGGAAAAATCCATTGATTTTTACAGAAATGTGTTTGGCTTTCCCACCGGGGGTATCCGCGAAGGCTATGAAGACCATTGTCTGTTTGAACTTGAAGATAACTTCGGCCTGATACTTTACCGAAGGAAGGATTTTCTTCCGCTTACGGCAAAACCGGACCAAACGGAAAAATCCGCGGGGTTCATACTCAATTACACTGCGCAAAGCAAAAAGGAGGTCCGGCAAATTGTGCGGTCGGCACTGTCTTCCGGAGCCACTCCAATCGGTCAGCCGGTTGATGAAGATTGGGGCTACGCTGTGAATATTGCCGACCCTGACGGACATCAGTGGGAAATTTTAACCTCACCGCATAACTAAACCGGACACTGAAAACCTGTTTGAAATACAGGATTGCACACAATCCGATTGCCGGCAGGCTTTCCCGGCAAATCAGTTCCGGAATAAAAACAGTTCATTGAATACACCCGGGAAACCCGGGACATACTAAAAACCATTTAAAAAACAGATACTTTATGAAAAACGATCCGTTAATCATTGAACGAACATTGAACGCCCCCGTAGAAAAGGTCTGGAAAGCCCTTACCGACAAAGATCATATGAAACAATGGTACTTCGACCTTGCCGAGTTTCATCCGGAAGTGGGATTCGAATTTCAGTTTAAGGCCGGAAAAGACGAGAAAAAATACCTTCACCTCTGCAAGATCACTGAAGTTATAGAAAACGAAAAGCTGTCCTACTCCTGGCGTTACGACGGTTATGAAGGGAATTCCCATGTCATTTTCGAATTGTTTCCGGAGGGCAGTCGAACCCGGATAAAACTCACACATGAAGGCCTCGAAACTTTCCCCGAGAGCAATCCCGACCTTGCCAAAGAAAATTTTGTACAGGGATGGACATACTTTATAGGTACTGCGCTCCCCAATTTTGTAGAGCATACATAAAAAACTAACTTTAAGGGTGGAAACGATGAATATAACCTTTTAAAAACAATTAAAATGGCAAAAAACAATTCGAAATGCGTAGAAGCCCAAATGCTTATCCGGAGACCACCGGCCGCTGTTTTCGAAGCATTTGTCAACCCGGAAATAACCCGGAATTTCTGGTTCACCAGGGGGAGTGGTAAACTTGAGCCCGGAAAATCCGTGACCTGGGAGTGGGAAATGTACAACCTTTCCACAACGGTTTTTGTAGAGGAAATATCGGAAAATGAGAAAATCTCCATACGGTGGGACTCCCCTCCCACCACCGTGGATTTTGAATTCACGCCTTTTGAGGACAATGCCACATATGTGGTGATAAAGAACTACGGGTTTAAAGAGAAGGGCGACGAACTACTGAATACCATTAAAGATTCCACCGGCGGATTCACTACCGTTCTGGACGGATTAAAGGCATATCTGGAATACGGTATCCACCTGAACCTTATAGGCGATAAGTTTCCCGAAAAGAATGTACGGTACAACCGGTAACAAAAACTTTCCCTGCCGGTATACGGAAATCAATATCTTAACAGATCCGGAATATGAAAGTATTTGCCGTAACAGGCAGACAAGTACGATTTGGTCAATGGGCACAGGGGTGGTGTTTTTTATTGCAAAGTAATATACAGTATAATAAAACACTCACCCGAAGTATAGCTTTAAATTAAATAGTTAGCAATAATATGTTCTTTTTTTTATAAACTACATTGGTTTGTATCCACAATTTTCCTAATTTGCAATCCCGACTGTGTGGATTTTTTCTTAAATTTATATAACCCATCGGGACTAAAATTGCAGAAGATGACCGAAGTTACCCGTATTTTTGATATCCCCCGTTACCAACTGGAAAAATACAATCTTGAAGATGCTTTAGTGACCAAACAGAATGGCAAATGGGAAGCAACTTCCAGTGCCGGCTACGTTGAAAAAGCGGATGCCATGAGCAGGGGGCTCCTGAAGCTCGGTCTGAAGGAAAACGATAAAATAGCCATTATATCGTCAACCAACCGTACGGAATGGCACCTTCTGGATATAGGAGTACTTCAGACGGGGGCGCAGACCGTTCCTGTTTATCCGACCATTTCCGAAGACGATTACGAATATGTCCTCAATCATTCCGAAGCTATTTATTGCTTTGTTTCCGACGAAGAAGTGCTGGACAAGGTCAGGGCCATAAAAGCCAGGGTCCCCGCACTGAAAGAAGTGTATTCCTTCGACAGGATAAAAGGCATAAAACACTGGACGGAAATCCTGGAAGCGGGAAGAAAAGACGAAGCCAACCGGGAAGAGCTGGAAAGACGGAAAGATGCCATAAAACCCGGAGACCTGGCCACACTGATTTACACTTCGGGAACTACCGGAAGGCCGAAAGGTGTGATGCTCTCCCATAACAATATTATCTCTGATGTACTGGGCAGCGCCGAAAGAGTTCCCCTGGATGCCGGAAATTCCAAAGCATTGAGTTTCCTCCCCATATGCCATATCTTTGAACGTATGGTGGTCTATCTCTATCAGTATTACGGTATATCCGTTTATTTTGCTGAGTCCATAGACAAAATGGCGGACAATCTCAAGGAAGTGAAACCCAATGTCATGACCGTAGTCCCCCGGCTGCTGGAAAAAGTGTACGACAAGATCTACGCCAAGGGAACGGAACTCACCGGAATAAAGAAAAAACTGTTTTTCTGGGCCCTGCAACTCGGGGAAAAATACCAGCCGTACAAGGCCAACGGATGGTGGTATGAATTTCGACTGGGCATTGCCCGCAAATTAATATTCAGTAAATGGCAGGAAGGCCTCGGAGGGAACCTGGACATTATGGTTTCCGGAAGTGCCGCCCTGCAACCGCGCCTCGCCCGGGTATTTGCCGCGGCGGGAATCCCGGTCATGGAAGGTTACGGGCTCACGGAAACCTCTCCGGTAATTGCCGTAAACTGCCAGAAAGACCGCAAATGGAAAATAGGTACCGTAGGAAAGGTTATCCCCAATGTAGAGGTAAAAATAGCGGAAGACGGTGAAATACTCTGCAAAGGCCCCAATGTGATGATGGGCTATTACAAAGACCCGGAAAAAACGGCAGCCGTAATGACCGACGGCTATTTTCATACCGGGGATATCGGCGAATTGGATGAGGAAGGCTTTTTGAAGATCACCGACCGGAAAAAGGAAATGTTCAAGACTTCCGGAGGAAAATATATCGCACCGCAGCTCATGGAAAATGAAATAAAGCAATCCCGCTTTATCGAACAGATCATGGTTATCGGGGAGGGCGAAAAATTACCTGCTGCCTTTGTTCAGCCCAATTTCGACTTTATCAAAAAATGGGCGGCCCGGAAAAAAATTGATATCGGGAAGACCAACCCGGAAATCGTGGAAAACCCGGAGGTTATTGCCCGTTATAATGAAGAAATAGCATTGTATAATAAAAAATTCGGTCACTGGGAACAGATCAAGAAATTTGAACTGACCCCCGATGTCTGGTCCGTGGAAAGCGGACACCTGACCCCTACACTGAAACTGAAAAGAAAAGTGATCCAGGAAAAATATAAAGACCTGTATAACAAGATATACAATCGCGAAAGTGAAAACGGGTCCCGGAAATAAAAACATATGCAAAAAGATACGACAGCTTTCCCGCTTCGGCAAAACTGTCGTAATGTAAAAAGTCCTTAAAAAATGAGTTGGGTGCTATTTGCCCCACCGGCTTAATCGGGTATTGTTTTCCTAAAGTTGTTTTTTCATAATCGTAAGAACTACCCCCATCTCGAAAAATCCGGACAACTGGCAAACCAAGGTTTTTAAGGACTTTCTTTTTTGCAGGAACTAATGACTTTCCTCTTGCTTGTCTCCCTCCTTTTGCGGTCCGTATTTATTAAACAGTTCCAGCGGACTGTCCAGTGTCACTTTCAGCACGGTCATGTACGGATCGATAACCCGGTTGGGCACTTTGATATAGGAAATCCCGGGGTATTTGGCCCAATCTATTGCCCCCTTGGTGTTAAATTCGAGCTTTTCGCCGGTTCCAACCACACTAACGGAGGTGATCTTGTTCTTAATTCCTTTCAATACCAGTTCTTTTTGCGGCGATCCCGGCACAAAAAGATAAAGGGTTTTCCTGTCCTTCGACAAGGTTGTTGGTCCGTAAAAGTAATGCAGGTCTATTCCCTTCCGGGTAGCATAAACCGCTTCTTTGTGCTTTTTAAGCCATTTGCCCAGTTCTTTGAGAATATGTACCTGCTCCCCGGGGATTTCACCGTTGGCCTTGGGGCCTATATCCAGCAACAGGTTACCTCCCATACTGATCATGTCCGCAAAGATCCGGATCACTTCATAAGGTGTTTTGTATGCCGTGTCCAGTGGCTGATATCCCCAGCTCCCGTTCATGGTAAGGCAAAGTTCCCAGTATTCGGCAGGCGGGTTGAATATCGGTGTGCCCTGCTCCGGTGTGGAATAATCGCCATACCCCTGTAAGCGGGAGTTGATAATGGTATTCGGGTTCTTTTTCAGTAAAAGTTCCCGGATACGCGGGGCCTCCCATTCTTCCGCACTGTGCTCCCAGTCCCCGTCAAACCACCACAGATCGGGATTAAAGTTTTCGGCAATCTCCCCTATCTGTCCGAACATGTATTTTTTATACCGCTCCCACCGTTTGGGTTCTTCCTTGATATCGTAGCGTTTTTCCTCCCGGGTAAATTCATCGTAATCATTATGCGACCAGTTGGAAAGCGAATAATACATCCCGACTTTTATATCGTTGTCCCTGAGGGCCGCTGCAAAAGGGGTGACCAGGTCGCGTTTGGCCGGGGTGTCTTTTACCGTATTCACCCCCTGTTTACTGTCCCACAGGGCCACCCCGTCGTGATGGCGTGAAGTGAGCACGGCATATTGCGCCCCGCTTTCCTTGATAAGTGCCGCCCAGGAAGCAGGATCGTATTTACCGGCCGTAAACCCCTCCAGCTGCTTCATATAATCTTTATGCGCTATTTTTCCGTTGTAAAAGGACCAGGATTCGTCAATACCTTTCACTGCATAAATCCCCCAGTGAATAAATATTCCGAGTTTGGCATCTGCAAACCATTCCATTTTCCGGTCGTCCACGGCATCCGACAACTTTTCATTTCCTTGTCCGTAAGAAGTCAAAAAAGACATACATGCCACAAGGGCGAACAGGAATTGCGATCTGATATTTTTCATCTGTACTGAAGTTTTCAAAAAAGTGTTCGAGAACAAAGATACGTTTTTTGTCTTTCCGCCGCTTATTTTCGTTCAGATTACACAAGTATATCCTTTTCCTTCTGCATAACACCCTGTTTTATTGTTCCCTTTAAATTATTGTTAATACGAGTGCAGGAATGAGGTATTCTTACAAAATTGTTATAAATTAATGGAGATGATTGGTAATACAGAAATTTAAGATCAATTTATTATGCATGCATAATAAATTTTTGTATATTTGACATTCAGACCAATCCAGATGAAAGATAAGACAATAGATTATGCTTTAAGGGCAACCTGGCAGGCCGTCGCCAGAATGTATAATGAGGAAGCCGGCAAGTATGACACAACAATGGCCACGGGCTTTACCCTGCTGAGCATTGACCGGGAAAAGGGAACCCCTTCCACTTCGCTCGGACCGAAAATGGGAATGGAAGCCACCAGCCTTTCCAGGATATTGAAAAATATGGAGGCAAAAGGGCTCATTGAACGAAAGCCCAATCCCCAGGACGGCAGGAGCGTACTTATATGCCTTACGGATCTGGGGCGGGAAAAGCGGGAACTTTCAAAGGCCGTAGTGTTAAGATTTAATGAGGTTATAAAGGATAGTATTTCAGAAGAAAAACTCCGGGACTTTTTTGAAGTGATCGAAGCCATCAATAACCTTATTGTTGAAAAAAAAATATACAAACCCTGAAAAACAGGGTTTGATCCGGACTCATATCTTACGAACAACAAAACGATAAATCACAAAAAACACATGAAATGCCCATAGACATCATTGTCACACCTCCCGAAAGCTTTCGGGACGACATAATTACTCGGGGCATTTCTCCCGATCCCGATAATTATAGGGACCATCGGGATAACCTATTTAAAACAAATGAAAAATAAACAGATGAAACGCAACATTAAAAAGGTAGCAGTCATTGGTTCCGGGATCATGGGAAGCGGTATTGCCTGCCATTTTGCCAATATCGGTGTTGAGGTTTTACTCCTCGATATTGTCCCCCGCGAACTGACGGACAAGGAAAAACAAAAAAAGCTGAGCCTGGAAGATAAAGTGGTGAGAAACCGGATTGTCAACGACAACCTGGCTTCGGCATTAAAATCAAACCCCTCTCCTGTTTACCACAAAAAATTTGCAGGCCGGATAGCAACAGGGAATCTCGAAGACAATATTTCGGAAATTACCGACGCCGACTGGATCATTGAAGTGGTTGTGGAACGGCTGGACATCAAGAAAAAGGTTTTTGAACAGATCGAACAGCACCGTACTCCGGGAACCCTCGTTACTTCCAATACGTCGGGGATTCCGATTCACTTTATGAGCGAAGGTCGCAGTGAAGATTTTCAACAGCACTTTTGCGGCACCCACTTTTTCAACCCGGCGCGGTATCTGAAACTCTTCGAGATTATTCCGGGACCGAAAACTTCCGATGAAGTACTGGACTTCCTGAACAATTACGGTGATAAATTCCTGGGCAAGACCTCGGTAGTGGCCAAAGATACCCCGGCATTTATAGGAAACCGCATCGGTATTTTCGGGATCATGAGCCTCTTTCACCAGGTGAAGGAAATGGAACTTACCATCGAAGAAGTGGACAAACTTACCGGGCCGGTCATAGGCCGCCCCAAATCCGCTACTTTCCGCACCGTAGATGTCGTAGGACTGGATACTCTTGTGCACGTGGCCAACGGTTTGTATGAAAATTGCCCGGACGACGAAGCCCACGAACTTTTTAAACTTCCCGGCTTCATCAATACCATGATGGAAAACAAATGGCTGGGCAGTAAAACGGGACAAGGGTTCTATAAAAAAATAAAAGACAAGGACGGAAAGAGTGAAATATTGTCGCTCGACCTGGACACGATGGAATACCGCCCGCGTAAAAAAGCCGCTTTCGCCACTCTTGAACTCACCAAGACCATAGACCGCCCTATTGACCGGTTTAAGGTGCTTGTTGACGGTAAAGACAAGGCCGGCGATTTTTACCGGAAAAACTTCTCGGCCATGTTTGCCTATGTCTCCAACCGCATTCCGGAAATCACGGAAGACCTTTATAAAATAGACGATGCCATGAAAGCCGGTTTCGGCTGGGAAAACGGGCCGTTTGAAATATGGGACGCCATCGGGGTGGAAAAGGGACTCGAAATCATGAAAGCCGAAGGCCATGCACCTGCAGCCTGGGTAAACGAAATGCTTTCCTCCGGTAACGACAGTTTCTACACCGTTAAGGAAGGTGCTACCTGCTTCTACGACATCCCTTCCAAGTCACAGAAAAAGGTGCCCGGACAGGATGCCTTTATCATCCTGAACAACATACGTGAAAGTAAAAAAGTATGGAACAACAGCGAAGCTGTAATCGAAGACCTGGGCGACGGTATCCTTAACCTTGAATTCCAGTCCAAGATGAACACCATCGGTGGTGGGGTATTACAGGGCATTAACAAGGCGATAGACCTTGCGGAAAAGGAATATGCGGGACTGGTGATCGGTAATCAGGATGCCAATTTCTCGGTAGGTGCCAATCTCGGAATGATATTTATGATGGCCGTTGAACAGGAATACGACGAACTCAACATGGCTATAAAAATGTTCCAGGACACCATGATGCGGGTACGGTATTCGGCCATTCCCGTCGTCGTTGCCCCGCACGGCATGACCCTTGGCGGCGGATGCGAAATGAGCATGCATGCCGATAAAGTCGTTGCCGCCGCAGAGACTTATATCGGTCTGGTGGAATTCGGTGTAGGCGTTATCCCCGGCGGCGGCGGTTCCAAGGAAATGACACTGAGGGCTGCCGATACCTTCAAAAAAGACGATGTGGAACTGAACGTGCTTCGGGAGTATTTCCTGACCATCGGTATGGCAAAGGTAGCTACATCAGCTTATGAAGCTTATGATTTCGGTATCCTTCAAAAAGGAAAAGACAGTATAGTGGTTAACAAAGACCGCCAGATTGCGGAAGCCAAAAAACATGCCCTTCTTCTCGCCGAAGCAGGCTATACCCAACCCATTCACAGAAAAGATGTAAAAGTGCTGGGCAAACAGGCCCTGGGTATGTTCCTCGTGGGAACAGACAGCATGTATGCCGGAAAATACATTTCCGAACACGACAAGAAAATAGCCAACAAACTGGCTTATGTCATGGCCGGGGGCGACCTTTCTGAAGCCACGCACGTCAGCGAACAATATTTACTGGACCTGGAAAGAGAAGCTTTCCTCTCCCTCTGCACCGAGCGGAAAACACTGGAAAGGATACAGCATATGCTGAAAACAGGCAAGCCTTTAAGGAACTAAAACCTCTGTTTAGACCACTAAAAATGAGGGGGCTGTAACAAATTTTGAAAAATGTCCGAAAAATTCCGAAATAAATACCGTATAGCATCTACCCGGGCACAATGGTGGGATTATGGAAGAAATGCAGCCTATTTCATTACAATATGTACCGCTGGACGGGAATGTTTTTTCGGAAAAATTGAAAACAAGGAATTAAAAATGTCTCACGTGGGCGTCATTGCCGATCTGTTGTGGTTTGAATTGAAAAACCATCGGAAAAATGTGTTTTTAGGTGAATACGTGGTAATGCCCAACCATTTTCATGGGATTTTGATTTTGAATAACGAAAACAGGACCAGCGTTGTTACCGACACAATAAACAATGATGTCGACGACGTAGAGACAGGGCATGCCCTGTCTCTGCAACCACCGTCACAAACGAACGGAAAAACCATAGGCCGGAAACGGTTTCAAAATATCGGAAAAAACACGGTTTCATCCATTATCGGCGGATACAAATCAGCCGTATCAAAACATGCCCGTCGATTAGGATACGATTTTGGATGGCAAGACAGGTTTCACGATCATATCATCAGAAATGAGAAGGAATACCTGCGCATCGAAAAATACATTATAGATAATCCTTCCAATTGGAATGACGACAGATTTTTTAAATCATAACAATATTATTCATTATGAAAACAGCATATATAGTAAAAGCATACCGGACGGCCGTTGGCAAAGCGCCAAGGGGGACGTTCCGGTTCAAGAGGCCGGATGAACTCGCGGCAGAGACCATTCAGCACATTATGAACGAACTGCCGGCCCTGGACAAAAACCGTATTGACGATGTGATGGTAGGTAATGCCATGCCCGAAGCCGAACAGGGCCTGAACATGGGCCGCCTGATCTCCCTGATGGGACTCGACATTGCAGACGTCCCCGGAGTTACGGTCAACAGGTATTGTGCTTCCGGAATAGAGACCATTGGTATGGCCACGGCCAAAATACAGACCGGAATGGCCGATTGTATTATTGCCGGGGGAGCAGAAAGCATGAGTTACATCCCGATGGGAGGTTACAAGCCTGTCCCCGATTACGCAATGGCAAAGGCAGGGCACGAAGATTATTACTGGGGCATGGGACTTACGGCAGAGGCCGTGGCCGAAAAATTCAAAGTGTCCCGTGAAGATCAGGATGAATTTGCCTTCAATTCCCATCAAAAAGCCCTGAAAGCACAGGACGAAGGTAAATTTGACCAACAAATCGTCCCTATAGAAATCGAACAGGTATTCGTCAACGCCTCAGGGAAAAAAGCAGAGAAATCCTATACGGTTAAACAGGACGAAGGCCCGAGGGCAGACACTTCAATGGAAGCCCTGGGCCGTCTGAAACCGGTATTTGCCGATGGCGGAAGTGTTACTGCCGGTAATTCCTCACAAATGAGTGACGGGGCAGCTTTTGTCATGGTAATGAGTGAAGAGATGGTAAAAGAACTCAACCTCGAACCTATTGCACGACTGGTCAGCTATGCCGCTGCCGGTGTAGCACCCAGGATCATGGGAATAGGTCCTATAAAAGCCATCCCTAAAGCATTAAAACAAGCCGGCATGCAGTTGAACGAAATAGAACTCGTAGAGCTCAACGAAGCTTTTGCTTCCCAATCGCTTGCCGTGATCCGGGAAGTCGGATTGGACCCGGGTATTGTCAATGTAAACGGAGGGGCCATAGCATTGGGACACCCTCTGGGGTGTACCGGGGCCAAACTATCCGTACAACTCTTTGACGAAATGAAACGCAGGGGCAACAAGTACGGTATGGTAACCATGTGTGTGGGAACCGGCCAGGGAGCAGCCGGGATTTACGAGTTGTTATAGACTATAAAACAAAAAAATTAACGGTTATGGAAACACAAACAGAAAAAGACAATATCCTTCGCGGCGGACAGTTTATCGTAAAAGAAACATCATGCGAAGATGTTTTTACTCCCGAGGATTTTTCGGAAGAACAAAAGATGATGCGCGATACGGTAAAAGATTTTATAGACCGGGAAGTATGGCCCAATAAAGAGCGGTTTGAGAAAAAAGACTATGCCTTTACCGAGGAAATTATGCGTAAGGCAGGAGAACTGGGCCTTCTCAGTGTAGCCGTACCCGAAGCATACAACGGTATGGGAATGGACTTCGTTTCCACCATGCTGGTATGCGATTATATTTCGGGGGCTACCGGTTCCCTGGCTACGGCTTTCGGAGCACATACAGGAATCGGCACCATGCCCATCCTTCTCTACGGAACGGAAGAACAAAAACAAAAGTATGTGCCCAGACTGGCCACGGGAGAATGGTTCGGCTGTTACTGCCTCACGGAGCCCGGTGCCGGGAGCGATGCCAATAGCGGGAAAACAAAAGCGGTGCTCAGTGAAGACGGCAAACATTACCTCATATCGGGACAGAAAATGTGGATATCCAATGCCGGGTTCTGTGACCTGATGATCGTGTTTGCCCGCATTGAAGATGACAAATACATCACCGGTTTTATCGTAGAATACGACCCGGACAACGGAATTACTTTGGGCGAAGAAGAACACAAACTGGGAATCAGGGCCTCCTCTACCCGTCAGGTATTTTTTAATGAGACCAAAGTGCCGGTGGAAAACATGCTCTCTGAAAGGGGGAATGGTTTTAAAATAGCCATGAACGCCCTGAACATAGGTCGTATAAAACTTGCGGCAGCATGTCTTGACGCACAGCGGAGGGTGACCACCAATTCGGTAAAATATGCTAACGAACGCGTACAGTTCAACACCCCGATCGCAAATTTCGGGGCCATAAGGGCTAAGCTCGCTGAAATGGCGGCCACGGCATATGCCGGTGAATCCGCCTGTTACAGGGCAGCCAAAAATATTGAAGACAGGATAGCCATCAGGAAATCCGACGGCAACAGTCACCAGGAAGCCGAATTAAAAGGTGTTGAAGAATATGCCATTGAATGTTCCATACTGAAGGTAGCCATTTCGGAAGACATCCAGAACTGTACGGACGAAGGTATACAGATTTTCGGAGGTATGGGCTTCTCTGAAGACACTCCCATGGAAGCAGCCTGGAGGGATGCCCGTATTTCCCGTATCTATGAAGGTACCAACGAAATCAACCGCATGCTGGCCGTGGGGATGCTTGTCAAAAAGGCCATGAAAGGCCATGTAGACCTCCTTACCCCTGCCCAGAACGTAGCGGACGAACTCCTGGGTATTCCCTCATTCGATGTTCCCGATTATTCCGAGCTGTTTTCCGAAGAGAAGGAAATGGTGGCCAAACTGAAAAAAGTTTTTCTGATGGTTGCCGGTGCAGCCGTTCGGAAATACGGTCCGGAACTGGAAGAACACCAGCAGTTGCTCATGGCAGCAGCCGATATCCTCATTGAGATATACATGGCGGAATCCGTGATATTACGAACAGAAAAACTGGCCCGAAAAGAAGGTGAAGACAAGGCAATTGCACAAATTGCCATGGCAAAACTGTACCTCTATAAAGCCGTGGACATTATCACCCAGAAAGGAAAAGAAGGCATTGTTTCCTTTGCTGAAGGCGACGAGCAACGCATGATGCTCATGGGACTGAAACGTTTTACAAAATATACAAATATGCCCAACGTTATAAGTCTGCGGAATACTATCGCGGAAAAACTGGTTGCAGAAAACGAATATTGTTTCTAATTCCGGTGGTTTTTAATTGCCGGAAGGTTTTGGTTGGTTGGAAAGCGCCCTGCATTGTTCAGGGCGTTTTTTAATAGTGCCTATTCATTTCCGGTCCTTCCAACGCCTGAAGTACTTTCTGTGCAGCGATTTCCCCGTGGGATGCATTGTAAACAACCTTACCGTCCTTCAACAGTAAAAGCTGCGGACTCTCATGCGCGATCCCGAAACGGGAGGCAATAGCATCGGAAATATTCCGATACGCCAGCAGGTCCAGGTAATATAAACGTACTTCCTTTTCAGCGTCCATATCACTTTCAAAGTTGCGGTATGCCATACGGCTGATACCACATCGTGTACTGTGTTTGAATATAATTACGGGGACCTCCCTGCTCTCCTGTTCTATTTCTTCCAGCTGTTCTTCTGATGTTAACGGGGTCCAATCCAATTCCCTCTTCGATGTTTCCTTTCCCCCTTCACCTGCAACTGCCTTTTTTCCAAAAATACTATCAAAAAAACCCATAACTTTATATTGTAATAATATCGCCTTTGTTAAGAGTGCAAAGGTAAAATATCCCGGCCATTTATACCTGAAATATGTAAAAAGGATACTCAAAACGGAAATACGTCAAATTGACATCTGTTTTAAAGATTTTACTGACACAATGTCCGTTTAATCTTATTGGAACGGGAATTGACAGTAAAAAATCGTAATACACAAAAAAAGGAAAAGAATAACAGATGAACCTTAACAATTTTACCATAAAATCACAGGAGGCCATCCAGCAGGCACAACAGATTGCCCAGGGATACGGTCATCAGGAAATAGAAAACGAACACCTCTTCAAAGCTATTTTTGAAGTGGATGAGAATGTACTCCCCTTTCTGCTTAAAAAACTTCAGGTGAATGTCCCGCTGTTGAAACAGATACTGGACAAGACCCTCGAAAGTTTTTCAAAAGTGGAAGGCGGACAGCTTATGCTCTCCAGGGAAGCGGGAACCGCATTGAACGAAGCCGGTATTATTGCCAAAAAAATGAACGATGAATACGTTTCCATCGAACATCTGATACTGGCCATTTTTAAATCGAAAAGCAAAGTTGCACAGATCTTAAAGGATCAGGGAGTTACCGAAAAAGCACTAAAGACTGCGATCGATGAACTCCGGAAAGGTGAAAGGGTTACCTCCGCAGGTGCAGAAGACACCTATAATTCCCTGAACAAATACGCCAAGAACCTCAATCAGCTCGCCAATGACGGGAAACTCGATCCCGTAATCGGCCGGGACGAGGAAATCCGGCGGGTACTGCAGATTCTGTCACGACGTACCAAGAACAACCCCATGCTTGTAGGTGAACCCGGAGTGGGAAAAACCGCTATTGCTGAAGGGCTGGCACACCGGATCATCCAGGGAGACATTCCGGAAAACCTCAGGGACAAGGAGATCTATTCCCTCGACATGGGGGCACTCATCGCCGGAGCCAAATACAAGGGTGAATTTGAAGAGCGCCTGAAATCAGTGATCAAGGAAGTCACTTCGTCCGACGGCAATATCGTAATGTTTATAGACGAGATACACACCTTGGTCGGTGCCGGCGGCGGTGAAGGCGCAATGGACGCGGCAAACATACTCAAACCCGCCCTCGCCCGCGGTGAACTCAGGGCCATAGGGGCCACTACCCTGGACGAGTACCAGAAATATTTTGAAAAGGACAAGGCTCTCGAACGGCGTTTTCAGAAAGTCATGGTAGATGAACCCGATACCGAAAGTGCCGTTTCCATACTCCGGGGGATCAAGGAAAAGTATGAAACCCACCACAAGGTGAGGATCAAGGACGAGGCCATTATCGCTGCTGTAGAATTATCACAGCGTTACATCACCAACAGGTTCCTTCCGGACAAGGCCATCGACCTCATGGACGAAGCGGCATCGAGACTGCGTATGGAGATCAATTCCAAACCCGAGGAACTCGACGTTCTGGACAGGAAGGTCATGCAGCTCGAAATAGAGATTGAGGCCATAAAACGCGAGAATGACGAAGACAAGCTCAAGACCCTGAACGCCGACCTTGCCAACCTGAAGGAAGACAGAAATGAGATCTATGCCAAATGGCAGAGTGAAAAAGAGGTTGTAGATAACATCCAGAATGCCAAGGAAGCCATAGAGAACTATAAAATCGAGGCAGAACGTGCGGAACGGGAAGGCGATTACGGGAAAGTAGCCGAACTGCGTTACGGAAAGATCAAGGAAACCCAGGAAAAGCTGGATGATCTTCAGGAACAGCTCGCACGGCAGCAGGAAGGCGGCAGTTCGCTGATCAAGGAAGAAGTCACCAATGAAGACATTGCAGAAATTGTGGCGAAATGGACAGGCATCCCCGTAACCAAAATGTTGCAGAGCGACCGGGAAAAACTGTTGCAGCTCGAAGACGAATTGCACAAAAGGGTGATCGGACAGGATGAGGCCATACAAGCTGTATCGAACGCCATCCGGCGAAGCCGTGCGGGGTTACAGGACGAAAAACGCCCCATCGGTTCGTTCCTGTTCCTCGGCACTACCGGAGTGGGTAAAACCGAACTGGCAAAGGCTCTTGCGGAATACCTGTTCGATGACGAAAGTGCCATCACCCGTATTGATATGAGCGAATACCAGGAACGCCATGCCGTGAGCAGGCTTGTCGGGGCACCTCCGGGATATGTAGGGTATGATGAAGGCGGACAGCTTACCGAGGCGGTAAGGCGCAAGCCCTACTCGGTGGTTTTGCTGGATGAGATCGAAAAGGCGCATCCCGACACCTTTAACATATTGCTTCAGGTGCTGGATGAAGGTCGATTGACGGACAATAAAGGACGCCTGGCCGATTTTAAAAACACCATTATCATAATGACCAGTAACCTGGGAAGCCATATCATACAGGAAAAATTCGAGGCGGTAAAAGATGTATTCAGTGCCACCGAAGCGGCCAAAACAGAAGTGCTCGGATTACTGAAACAGACGGTAAGACCCGAATTCCTGAACCGTATTGACGACATTATCATGTTTACACCCATTTCGGAGGACGACATCAAGGAAATTGTCAGGTTACAGTTGAAAAATGTCATTAAAATGATTGCAAAACAACACATTGTCCTGGATGCTACGGAAGAGGCCATTGCCTACCTGGCCAGGAAAGGATATGATCCCCAGTTTGGTGCACGTCCGGTAAAACGGGTTATACAGCGGGAAGTACTCAATGAGCTTTCCAGGGAAATCCTGAGCGGAAAAGTGTCTTCCGACAGTATCATCCTGCTGGACGAATTTGACAGCAAACTCGTATTCCGAAATCAGCTGGATACTGCCGGGGAATAATAAAAATCATATAGGTACAAACAAAAAATAGCGGGAATTTACCCGCTATTTTTTGTTTTTTAATATGCCGCCTTCCGGTCACTATTCCATAGTATCCAGCTTCGCCTTCATTTCTTTGTATTTGGCATCTTCCCCGATTGAACCGTATATGTTCATCAGTGTTTTTGTGGCTTCAACACTCTCCGGGTTTATTTCCAGTAATTTTTGAAGGTAAGGAATAGCCTCTTTGTACAGCCCTTCCCTTTTCTTTTTCAGTTCGTCATAGCGTTTGTTATCCGCCTGCGAAGTTCCCAGACTGTTCATTTCGTCTACTATGGCTACTTCCTCGCCCAACACCAGGGAAGCCATGTTCATGTAGCTGGCTTCGTATTCGGGATCGAGTTCGATGGCCTTTTCATAATATTTTCTGGCCTGTTCCTTATTTCCCTGTTCGGCGCTGATAACCCCAAGGTTGTAATAGAGCATGGGATTAGTCGGGTCTTTTTCAATGGCCTGTTCCATAACCTCTCTGAACTTGTCTTTCTGTCCAAGTTTAATGTAAAGGTTGGCCTCGGTCATAAGGAGGTTAATATCTTCCGGATCCACTTTTCTCGCCTCTTGCACCGCTTCAATAGCTTTTTCACTATCCCCTTTCTGCGAATAGATCAGGGCAATGTTTTTCACGATCTCAGGAAGCCTGGACTCCGTTTTCTCTTCTTCGGGTTTTTCGTGCGTCCCTGCCTTTACCATAAGGTCGCGTTGTTCCTTGGTGGGAAGTTCTTCACGTTCACCGCTTTCTTTATTTGTCGCATAGTACTTGGTCGTTTCACCGGTGTACCCGAGCTCTTTCAGTTCCACGTAATATTTCAGTGCGGTATCATAATCTTCTCCGTTCACCGCACTGGAAGCAGCGTAGTACAGGTAATCCTGGTTATTGGTGTCCAGTTGATAGGCCATGTACAGTTTTTTAGCTGCAGCTGCGTAATCCTGGTTCTGATTGTCTTCCACGGCAGAATTCACAAGATCAGCTGAAATGGACTGGATGAGCTGGGAAGCTTCTCCGGTATATTTTTCTCTTCCGGACTCTTTTTCCACGGCGATAAGGTCCTTGAATGATTGTACTGCGTCCTGATAGGCCACATCAGTATTTACACCTTTTTTTGCTTCCTCATAATTTAATTTTCCGTCCAGGAAATAATATTGTGCCTTGTACTTGTCATCGGCAGAAGAAATAGCCCCTTCTACACTTTGCAAAGCAGACTTGGCTTCCTCAATATTTCCCTTCTTCAATGCTTTTTCCGCATCCCTGAGTTCTTTCCGCTGTGCAATGGACAGCGTAGAAATCAACAAGGCAGAAAAAATAAAAATTTTTTTCTTCATGAGTCTTGAATTAAAATAAGTTTTTAGTTCTTTAATTATATCCGTTTTAACAACGGCTCAAGATTAGGTTTATTTTCTGATATTTTCCAAAAACAGATTAAAACTTTAACAAATTTAATCATTTGTTTCCATATTGTCGGCTTCAGCACTTTCGATATCTTCGTCTGTAGTATCTTCTTCGCGCATTACCTTGGCTACGGCAGCAATGGAATCCTTGCCTTTAATATTGATGAGTCTGACCCCTTGTGTGGCACGCCCCATAACGCGTAAATCACTCACATTGAGACGTATGGCGATTCCGGATTTATTAATGATCATCAGGTCATCCGAATCTGTAACACTTTTAATGGCCACTAATTTACCGGTTTTTTCCGTAATAGAAATGGTTTTCACCCCTTTTCCTCCCCTGTTTGTAATGCGGTAGATGGGTGTACCGTCTTCGGGGTCCTCTATAAAGGTGCGTTTTCCGTAACCGTTTTCAGACACTACCAGGACACTTTCTTCCTGCGGATTATTTACTGTGATCATTCCGACCACCTCGTCGGATTCATCAGCCAGCCTTATACCCCTTACCCCGGAAGCGTTCCTTCCCATGGGCCTGGTCTTTTCTTCTTCAAAACGAACGGCCTTTCCTGATCTCACGGCCAGCATTACCTGGCTGTTACCCGTAGTGAGTTTGGCTTCCAGCAGCTCGTCGTCTTCCCGGATGGTGATCGCGTTAATACCGTTTTGCCGTGGACGGGAATACTGTTCCAGCGAAGTCTTTTTCACGACTCCCTTCTTGGTTGCCATAATCACATAGTGGCTGTTGATGTATTCTTCGTCCTTGAGGTCCTTTGTACAGATAAACGCTTTTACCTTATCGTCCTGTGATATATTGATCAGGTTCTGTATGGCTCTTCCCTTGGAGGTTTTGGTCCCTTCCGGAACTTCGTAGACCCTCAGCCAGAAACATTTTCCTTTCTGGGTAAAAAACAGCATGTACTGGTGATTGGTTCCCACAAAAAGATCTTCAAGAAAATCTTCATTTCGTGTGGTAGAGGCTTTTTGTCCTACGCCTCCCCTGTTCTGGGTCTTGTATTCCGTAAGCGGGGTTCGCTTAATATATCCGGCATGGGAAATAGTAATAACTACCTGCTCATCCGGTATCATGTCCTCTATGCTGAGGTCGCCTCCTGCGTATTCGATGGTCGACCTTCTGGGGTCACCGTACTTACTCCTGATCTCCTCGAGCTCTTCCTTAATGATCTCCATCCTTCGTTCCTTACGGGCCAGGATATCCTTGAGTTCTTCGATCAGTTTCTTGATGTCTTCGTATTCGGCGCGGAGCTTGTCCTGTTCCAGACCGGTGAGTTGTCGTAAACGCATCTCAACAATGGCCCGGGCCTGTACCTCGGACAGTGAGAACCGCTCTATAAGTTTTTCCCTGGCTTCTTCCGCATTATTCGATGCACGGATCAGGGCAATAACTTCATCTATATTATCCGAAGCAATAATAAGCCCTTCCAGGATATGTGCCCGTTCTTCCGCTTTTCTCAGTTCATATTCGGTCCTTCTCACCACTACCTCATGCCGATGCTCCACAAAGTGGTGGATCATGTCCTTGAGGTTGAGTAATTGCGGCCGGCCTTTCACCAGTGCGATATTATTGACACTGAATGAAGATTGCAGCGAAGTGTACTTATATAATGTGTTGAGTACAATGTTTGGTATGGCATCGCGTTTCAGCACATATACAATACGCATCCCGTTACGGTCGGATTCGTCCCGGATATTGGCAATACCTTCCAGTTTCTTATCATTGACCAACTCGGCGGTTTTCTTGATCATCTCCGCTTTGTTCACCTGATAGGGAATTTCCGTAACCACAATGCACTCACGCCCCTGCACCTCTTCTATGATTGCCTTGGCACGGATAACCACTCTTCCTTTTCCGGTCTTAAAGGCTTCTTTTACGCCGTCGTAACCGTAAATAATTCCACCTGTGGGAAAATCCGGGGCTTTGACGTGCTGAATGAGCTCGTCTACTTCAATGTCATTGTTATCAATATAAGCGATGGTGCCGTCCACCACTTCCGCCAGATTGTGCGGCGGCATATTGGTGGCCATCCCCACGGCAATCCCCGATGCTCCGTTTATCAGGAGATTGGGTACCCGGGTAGGTAATACCGAAGGTTCTTTGAGCGTATCGTCAAAGTTGAGCGTGTGATCAACTGTCTCTTTGTCTATGTCTGCCAACATGTCTTCCGAGATCTTGCGCATCCGCGCCTCGGTATAACGCATTGCGGCAGGCGGGTCACCGTCTACAGAACCGAAATTACCCTGGCCGTCAACCATCATATAACGCAGGCTCCATTCCTGGGCCATCCGTACCATGGCGTCGTATACCGACGTATCCCCGTGCGGATGGTACTTACCCAAAACCTCTCCTACTATTCTGGCCGATTTCTTATACGACCTGTTGCTCAGCACCCCGAGCTCATGCATTCCAAACAAAACCCTTCTGTGCACGGGCTTTAGTCCGTCCCTCACATCGGGAAGGGCACGTGACACAATGACCGACATCGAATAATCGATGTAAGCGGACTTCATCTCGTCCTCTATATTAATAGGTATCAGCTTTTCTCCTTCTGCCATATTAAAAAAATTAATTATAAAGGTTTAATTTCAAATCGAGCCAATATACGGATTTTATAGACTTTACTGATGTAAAACACCTTCCTTTTTTAAGCATTTTATCAACAACAGGAAGGAACCGCAGGGTATGGTATTATTTTTGCTGATTACCAGTATATTTGCGGGTTTCACAACTGCGAAACAACAACATCCCGACATGGGATTTTCACGGTTTCCGGGCAATTCCGGAGTATTCCCCGAAAAGAAAAACAATACTTTCTCGCAAAGAGAAACGCAAAAAACACGGCAACCTGCGAGCCCTTGCCACACCCCGTGTGGCGGTTGATAAATTGCACGTTAAAAATTTTTGTTTTTCATAGATTTTTCGTCTATTAGCAATACGTTCCATTTCAAAGGGTATAGTTTTTGTAATAGTGTTGTAGATTTTTATTATTTTTAAACCTGACTCCCCGTTAGCTGTACCGAAAAACACCCCGGGGATATTTGAAAGGAGATAATATTATGGATGACAATTTTTCACCAAGAGTAAAAGATGTTATAGCCTATAGCAAGGAAGAAGCTCTGCGTTTGGGCCATGACTTTATTGGCACGGAACACCTTATGCTCGGACTATTACGCGATGGTAGTGGTAAAGCGATCAATATACTTAACGCAATGGACATAGACCTGGATACGCTGCGGAGAAAAGTAGAAATTCTCAGTCCGGCGAACTCCAGTTCCTCCTTTGTTTCCAATGATAAGAAAAACTTACATCTCACCAGACAGGCAGAACGTGCCTTAAAAACCACTTTTCTGGAAGCCAAGCTTTTCCAGAGTTCATCAATTAATACCGCACACCTCCTGTTGTGTATACTCAGGAATGAGAATGACCCGACAACAAAACTTCTGAACAAGTTACGGGTGGATTACGATGCGGTCAAAGAACAATTCAAATTTATGAGCACAAGCGAAGATGAATATATAGACCTCCCCTCCGCCGAATCGTATTCGGACGAACCGGGAGCTGCGGATGAGCCTTCAAGGGATAATCCGTTCAACAATCCTTCCGGAGGGAAATCCAGCAAAAAGTCCAAAACCCCGGTGCTGGACAATTTCGGCCGGGACCTGACCCAACTTGCCGAAGAAGGTAAACTGGACCCTGTAGTAGGAAGGGAAAAGGAAATTGAAAGGGTATCCCAGATACTCAGCAGGAGAAAGAAAAACAATCCCCTGCTCGTGGGAGAACCCGGTGTAGGTAAAAGTGCCATCGCCGAAGGACTTGCACTGCGTATTGTCAAGAAAAAAGTATCCCGTATACTCTATAATAAAAGAGTGGTTACACTTGACCTGGCTTCACTTGTAGCCGGTACCAAATACCGCGGACAATTTGAGGAAAGAATGAAAGCGGTGATGAACGAACTGGAAAAGAACGACGACATTATCCTGTTCATTGATGAGATCCACACCATAGTAGGTGCCGGTGGAGCAACAGGAAGTCTCGACGCTTCCAATATGTTCAAGCCCGCTCTTGCTCGGGGAGAGATCCAATGCGTGGGAGCTACCACACTGGACGAATACAGGCAATATATCGAAAAGGACGGCGCACTGGAACGGCGTTTCCAGAAAGTGATCGTGGAGCCGACTACCGTAGAAGAAACGATAGAGATTCTCCATAACATCAAGGAAAAATACGAAGACCACCACAATGTGGATTATACCGAAGAGGCCATAGACGCCTGTGTAAAGCTTACCAACAGGTATATGACCGATCGTTACCTCCCCGACAAGGCCATAGACGCCCTGGACGAAGCAGGTTCGAGGGTACATATTACCAATATGCAGGTCCCCAAGCAGATCCTGGAGCTTGAAAAACAACTGGAAGATGTGAGGGTATTGAAAAATTCGGTGGTCAAAAAACAGAAATACGAAGAAGCCGCCAAGCTGCGCGACGATGAAAAACGTCTGGAAAAAGAACTCGCTACCGCCCAGGAAAAATGGGAGGAAGAAAGCAAACTCCACCGGGAGATCGTCAGCGAAGATAACGTTGCCGATGTCGTTTCCATGATGAGCGGAATTCCCGTAAACCGGATTGCCCAGGCAGAAAGCAGTAAACTGGCAAAACTGCCCGATCTCATCAAGGGAAAGGTTATCGGCCAGGACGAAGCGGTGAGCAAAGTGGTGAAAGCCATTCAACGAAACCGTGCCGGACTCAAGGACCCGAACAAACCCATCGGCTCATTTATTTTCCTCGGTCAGACCGGCGTTGGAAAAACCCAGCTTGCCAAGGTGCTTGCCAGGGAACTGTTCGACTCCGAAGATTCTATCGTTCGTATTGATATGAGCGAATACATGGAAAAATTCGCCATCTCGAGATTGATCGGAGCACCTCCGGGATATGTGGGTTATGAGGAAGGCGGACAGCTCACGGAAAAGGTACGGCGTAAACCATATGCCGTTATTCTCCTGGATGAAGTGGAAAAAGCGCATCCCGATGTCTTTAATATGCTCCTACAGGTCCTGGATGACGGATACCTCACCGATAGCCTCGGAAGAAAAGTGGATTTCAGGAATACCATTATAATAATGACTTCCAACATTGGTGCCCGGCAGATCAAGGACTTTGGCCAGGGTGTAGGTTTTGGAACAGCGGCCAAAAAGGCACAGGAAGGCGATTACCAGAAGAGCGTTATTGAAAATGCACTGAAAAAAGCCTTTGCTCCCGAATTCCTGAACCGTATAGATGATGTGGTCGTCTTCAATTCCCTGGAGAGAGACGACATCCACAAGATTATTGATATTGAACTGGAAAGGCTTTACGACCGTATCAAAGACCTCGGATATGTCCTTACATTGAGCGACAGCGCAAAAGACTACATTGCCGAAAAAGGCTTTGATAAGGAATACGGGGCACGTCCGCTGAAAAGGGCCATTCAGAAATACATAGAAGATGCGCTTGCCGAAAAGATCATCGCTTCCAAACTTGCCGAAGGAGACAGTATTTACATGGACCTCGACAAGAAAAAAGACGAATTGACGGTAGCCATAAAAAAAGCAGAAGAACCTACGAACAGTTAATTTATAAAAATCACCATTTGTCGTAAAATAGAACGAAGCCGTACTTTACCTTTACAGGGGATAAAGTGCGGCTTTGTTGTTGGTGTACGTCAATGAAAGTCGAATTTTCATTTTCCCTTAAACCAGGAAACAAAAATTTAATTTTTTTCCCTTAGACTTTCAGATTGTTTGTAGTTTATTTGTGCCATTATTCAGACCATTTGTTTTTACTGTAAACACACACCATGATAGAGAACAAAACCATAGTAGGCAGTGAAGAATGGGTTGCACTGCCCCAGCTCGAAATTCCGGCCATAAAAGTACGTGTGGACAGCGGAGCAAAAACTTCTGCCCTGCATGCCGTGAATATTAACCCGTTTCAGCGAAACAACGAAACCTGGGTTACCTTTGAGGTGTTCCCCATACAGAACAACGGCAAAAAACTGATTCACTGCGAAGCACTGGTTACCGACAAGCGCGTGGTAAAAAGTTCCACGGGAACCCGTGAAAACAGGTATGTCATAAAAACTTCACTACATGTAAACGGATCGTCATGGGATATTGAACTTACCCTGACCAACAGGGACAGCATGGGCTACCGCATGCTTCTCGGGCGGGAAGCCATGATAGGCCGTATGCTTGTAGATCCCGAAAGCAGTTTCCAGCTCGGGGAATTGTCTGATGAGGATGTGGAAAGCACCTATAAACTAAAGTCAAACAGTGCCAACGGACTGAAAATCGGGCTGCTTGCCAGCAATCCCGATCTTTACAGTAACCGCAGGATCATAGAAGCCGGAGAACGCATGGGGCATGACATGCAGTTTTTTAATATCCGCCAATGCTATATGAAACTGGACGCCAAAACCCCTGAAATACATTACCGGGGAGGTAAAATATTAAATGAACTGGATGCCATAATTCCGCGTATCCGTCCTGCAATGACCTATTACGGCTGCTCGCTTACATGGCAGTTCGAATCTCTCGGAATATTCAGTCTGAACAGTGCCACCGCCATAAGCCAGTCCAGGGACAAGTTGTTTTCACTGCAACTCCTCCTCAATAACGGAATCGATATCCCCACTACCGGATTTGCCAATTCCCCTCTGGACACCAACGACCTTATAAAAATGGTAGGCGGTTCCCCATTGATCATCAAACTCCTCGAAGGGACCCAGGGCAAAGGCGTGGTTCTGGCAGAGACCAAGAAAGCTGCGGAAAGTGTTATTAATGCCTTTAAAAGCCTGAATGCCTATATCCTGGTACAGGAATTTATCAAAGAGGCCAACGGAAAGGACATCCGGTGTTTTGTGATAGACGGGAAGGTAGTGGCCGCAATGCAGCGGGAAGCTCCTCCCGGAGAATTCCGTGCCAACATGCACCTGGGCGGCACGGCTTCCCTGATCAAGGTTACGGCCGCGGAAAAAAGGATGGCGGTAAAAGCGTCTAAAGCCATGGGGCTCCGGGTTGCAGGGGTGGATATTATCCGTTCTTCCAAAGGTCCTTTGCTGCTGGAGGTAAATTCCTCTCCCGGGCTCGAAGGTATTGAAACGGCTACTGATAAAGATGTGGCTTCATTGATGATCAGATCTATTGAAAAACAGTTAAAATACCATCCGCAGTAACCATTGGTCCGTTTTCCGGTTCCGTATTCTCCGGGGATATGTTTTTATCCCCGGTCACTGAACGGAAACAAAATCCCCCTTCCCCTTACTGGTTTTACCTGTCTTTTCGGGAATACCGGAGCACCGGGAAACGCTTTTTCTTCGAAAAAATCTGCCTTTCGTCCGATTTTTTTCTATTTCCCTGTAAGTCAGCTTAATTTCGCACTGTTCTTAAAAGTATGTTTATACTGTAATTATTTTCATGCCTTTTTTTAACCGTGGCACGACCCTGCATTATGCCTAAGCGAATAAAACTGGACTTCGGAAGTCTTGAATTTCACGAAAACTTTGTTATCAGTGAGATCAACGAAGGTGTGCATTTTGCCGCCAAGCAAAACAGGGTTTTGATTTCTCTCTGCCTCGAACACTTTAAGGACCAGCCGTTCGGTTATATTTCCAACAGGATATATTCCTATTCCGTAGATCCCTTTGCATACATAGAATCGGAAAACATCGAGAATTTTGTTGCAATGGCTGTGGTGGTCAGCTCTTCTGCACAAAGGCTCAGCTCCAAAATAGAAGGATTGTTCTGCAAAAGGCCCTTTAAGTATTTCTACAATCTGGAAAGTGCGCAGGTATGGATTGAAAAGACGATAAACACGGGGGAAATCCCCTCAGGCTAATCCCCCGTGCTTGTATGTCATCAGGCACAAATTCCCATACTAATCTGCAAGCATTTCCTCATTTATCTCGTAATTCTGCAGAAAATCGGTAGCTGCAACAATATCGTTATGCAATATCCTGTCCTGGCTGATAAACGGAACTTTCTCCCGGAAAGCCTCTAAAAATTCCTGAAGGAAAGGTGACGTTTTTGCCGGTTCACGAAATACCAGTGCCTGGGAAGCATTTATCAGTTCTATAGCCAGTATGCGCTCCACATTATCGAGCACCTTCAGGCATTTCGTTGCCGCATTGGCCCCCATACTCACATGATCTTCCTGCCCGTTGGATGACACAATACTGTCAACACTTGCCGGGGTGGCCAGTTGTTTGTTCTGACTCACTATACTGGCGGCAGTGTACTGGGGGATCATTAAACCGGAATTAAGGCCCGGATCGTTTACGAGAAATGCGGGTAATTCCCGCAGTCCGGAAACCAGTTGGTAGGTTCGCCGTTCGGAAATATTACCCAGTTCTGCAACCGATATGGCCAGATAATCCAGGGCCAAAGCGAGGGTTTGCCCGTGAAAATTCCCCCCGGAGATTATTTTATCTTCTTCCAGAAAAATATTCGGGTTGTCCGTAACCGAGTTGATCTCTGTCTTGAACGTCTTTCGTACAAAGTTGAGGGTATCTTTTGTTGCCCCGTGTACCTGCGGCATACAACGGAACGAATAAGGGTCCTGCACATGCTTCTTTTTGCGCACTATCAGTTCACTTCCCTCCAGAAAACCCGAAATGCGCTCGGCGGTTTTTACCTGTCCCCGGTGCGGTCTGATAAGGTGTATGGAGGCATCAAAAGGTTCTTTCCTGCCGTCATAAGCTTCGAGGGAAATCGATCCTATCAGGTCGGCAAGAAAAGAGAGCTTGTAAGCCCGGATCACCTGTGAAACCCCATAGGCACTCATAAACTGGGTACCATTCAGGAGGGCAAGACCTTCCTTGGACTGTAGTTGTACAGGCGCCCAATCCATTTTGTGCATCATGGCTTCCGCAGCAACTATTTTTCCTTTAAAATACACTTCCCCCTTACCGATAAGCGGCAGGGAAAGATGTGCCAGAGGTGCCAGGTCGCCCGAAGCCCCCAGTGACCCCTGGGTATAGACCACGGGCAGGATATCGTTATTAAAAAAATCAATGAGGCGCTGTGCAGTAGATAACTGTACCCCGCTATGCCCGTACGAAAGCGATTGTACCTTGAGCAGCAACATTAACTTCACAACCTCCACAGGGACCTTCTCCCCTGTTCCGCAGGCATGCGAGACCACCAGGTTTTCCTGGAGTTTGTTCAGGTGTTCTCCGGATATCTTGATATTGTAAAGGGAACCGAACCCGGTATTGATACCATAAACGGGTTCTTTCTGGTTTTTCAGTTTTTCATCAAGGTACGCCCTGCATTTTTTTATGTTTAGCTTCGCCTCATCGGAAAGCGCTATTTTCTTATTATTTTTAACAATATCCAGTAATTGTTCCAGATTCAGTACGTCCGTACTTATATAATGTGTATCCCTCATGCTGTCAGCAGTTAAAAATCGGTCAAAATTCCATATTCACGTCAAAAAATCCAAGTTTTTATTGCTAATTATTTATTAGCATTTCCAAAAAATAAGGATTTTGCATTTTATAACATTCGAATCCCCGGGTAAATTGATTATTTTATATCAACCGAAATACTTAACAGTGAAAAGGTTAATCCTTTTTTCACTGTATGGACAGAAGGCGGGAAAGACAAAAACCGGGAACTCCAACGCATTAGCAGGCAATGTCCGCAAATCTGATTTTGTAGCAAAAGTATTCCGGAAGCTGATAGGTATTTATAATTTTCAGTTGCTTTCCGGAGCCTGTTCTTTTTCCGGGGAATTTTCCGGGCGGGCAAAAAAGTCCATATACGCTTCCCCGACAGCAGCTATGATCCCCGAAGCGATAAGGGCTTCATACCCGGTACCTGAAGCAGCAATATCACCTGCTTTTCCGTGCAGGTAAACCCCGAATACAGCAGCGTGCAAGGCCGGATATCCCTGGCTCATAAGCCCTGTGATCATACCTGTTAACACATCGCCGCTACCTCCCGTAGCCATTCCGGGGTTTCCCGTGGTGTTTATGTATAGCTTGTTATCATATATTGAAATCGTATGTGCTCCCTTTATAACCAGTACGATATCGTATTTCTTTGCGAATTCTTTGCTCATTTCCAGTTTCCCGAAATCGTCTTTCCACGTTCCTATCAGCCGTTCCAGTTCCCCCGGATGGGGTGTCAATACTGATTGCGGGGGAAGCAATTCCAATAAATCCCGGTGCTCCGAAAGAATGTTCAGTGCGTCCGCATCAATTACCAGCGGTGTGGAATTTTTCCGCAAAAATGCCTTGAAAGCATCTACTGTGGCACGGTGTTTACCCAGTCCTACCCCTATTCCTATAACCGTAGGGGTCATGTCAAAAGCTATGGTGGAAATATGATCTTCATTGGCATCGGTGAGCACCATACCTTCAGGTAATGCAGTTTGCAACACTGTATATCCGCATTTGGGCACGTAGGCGGTCAATAATCCCGCTCCTACGGTCAAACAGGCTTTTCCCGCCAGGTACAAAGCACCGATCTTTCCGTAACTCCCTCCTATTAACAGGGCATGGCCATAAGTGCCCTTGTGGGAAAACTTTTTTCTGGGCGTATAGAGCGACAGGGCCTCCCCTTTACCTATGAGAACGGCTTCGGGCTCCACACTTTGCAGGTAGGCGGCATCAAGACCGATATCCATAACTTCCCAGGAATCCGTGTAAATCCCCGTATCCGGAAGCAGAAAAACCAGTTTCGGAGCCTGAAAGGTCAGGGTGTGGGCGGCCCTTACGACCGGCGCTCCCTTTTCCGGTGCGGCATGCATAAAAAGTCCTGAAGGCATATCCACCGAAAGTACAAAAGCACCGGAGTTGTTAATATGAGCTATAACATCTCCCAACCATCCCGAGGGCGGACGGTTGAGCCCCACCCCGAATATGGCGTCCACAATGATGTCTTCTTTCTTCAGTTCGGGGAGTTCTTCCCCTTTTTCACCGCTGAAGTGTTCGGGCCAGTGTTTCATACTTTTAATCCGGTCCAGGTTCAGCAGAAAATCGTCCGATCGCTTTTTACTGAAATCCAGTACATAGGTCTTTACATGATATCCGCTTTCTACCAAATGACGGGCAACAACAAGACCGTCTCCCCCGTTGTTCCCGATGCCGCAAAACACATGAATCGTTACCGGGTTACCCTGTAACCTCCGGTGCAGCCATTCAAAAACTTTCATTCCCGCCCGCTCCATTAATGCGTTACTGGTAATATTTTGGTTTAAAATTGTCAATCTGTCAGCTTCACGTATCTGTTCCAGAGAAAAAATATTCATTGTTTGCTTTTTTATGCCTGATGTTAAGAATTTCGCAAAAGTTAAAAAAATGTTTGCTTCTTTTGGTAAATGTACTACATTTGAACTGTAAATAATTCAATTCAGTGTCAAAGAATTTACACATATCATCAATAACTTCAACGGGATGTATTTCTGCATCTGAGTGTATTTCTTTTGACATTATTATTACCGGTATTACCCCTTTCGGGGTATAATTTCATTTCATATCGTCCGTCCTTATTTTGTTTGAACCAAATTCAAACCTTTAAAATCATATATATAACTCAACTTTTTTACACATGAAAGTTTTAAAATTCGGAGGATCTTCCGTAGCCGATGCTGAACGCATAAAATTGGTAAAAAAAATCGTAGAAAACAACGCCAAAGACAATAAACAAATAATTGTTGTCTCTGCCTTCGGGGGTGTTACCGACCTCCTGCTCCGGGCAGCCGACCAGGCTTCTTTGCGCGATGAGAATTATACGCAAATTCTGGAACAACTCGAAAAACATCATCTGACTACCATACAGGAACTGCTCCCTGTGGCTTCTCAGAGCAAGGCATTGAGTGCAGTAAAGCGGGAGCTCAACACCCTGGAAACCCTGCTGGAAGGTGCCTTTCTGATTGGAGAGACCACTCCCAAATTGCTGGATAAAATACTGGGATACGGCGAACTTCTGTCGTCATACATCATCAGTGAATTCTTTATTTCCGAAGGACTGGACTGCATCCACAAAGACAGCAGAACACTAATCCGGACTGATGAAAATTACGGTAAGGCCGCAGTAGATTTTAAAGAGACCGATCACCGTTGTGAAACCTATTTCGGAACAGTTACCTACAAAGTTATTGTGGTCCCCGGTTTTGTGGCGGCCTCGGCCGGAGGGAACACCACTACCCTGGGGAGAGGCGGTTCGGACTATACTGCCGCCATCATGGCAGGGGCCGTAAACGCTTCCGTTCTGGAAATATGGACCGATGTGAGCGGCATGTACACCGCCAACCCGAAACTGGTCAAACAGGCCTTTGCTATTCCCGATATCTCTTATGAAGAAGCTATGGAGCTTTCCCACTTCGGGGCCAAGGTGCTGTACCCGCCCACAATACAACCTGTACTTTCCAGGGGCATCCCCGTTCATATCAGGAATACGTTCAATCCCGAAGAAAAAGGTACCCGGATACGAAAAAATACCAACGGTGCGGCCCGTCCGGTAAGAGGGATCAGCCATATAGCCAATATAGCGCTCCTGTCGCTGGAAGGCAGTGGTATGGTGGGCATTTCGGGAATATCCAAACGCTTCTTCGAGGTGCTTTCCCTTCACAATATCAATGTGGCCCTGATCACCCAGGCCTCTTCAGAACATTCCATCTGTATCGGAATAGCAGAAAGTGATATGCAAAAAGCGGAAAAAGCTATTAACGAAGCATTCGAATATGAAATGGCCGCCGGAAAAATAAACCCCGTCGTCGTAGAACACAACCTCGCTATCGTGGCACTGGTCGGCGATAACATGAAAAGCCACCAGGGGCTCAGCGGCAAGATGTTCAGTGCTCTCGGACAAAACAACGTAAATATCAGGGCCATTGCACAAGGGGCTTCCGAGAGGAACATCTCCGCAGTGATCGACAAAGCTGACGTTAAAAAAGCCCTGAACACCCTCCATGAGCGTTTCTTTGAGGATAATGTAAAACAACTCAATATCTTTGTGATGGGTGTGGGCAATGTGGGAGAAAAATTCCTGAACCAGGTCGACCAGCAAAAAAAATATCTCAGGGAAAAGCTAAAGCTGAATATCAGGGTTGTTGCGCTTTCCAATTCCCGGAAAATGTATTTTGAAGACGGAGGTATTGCGCTCAAAAACTGGAAAACACTCCTCGATAACGGGGAAACCGCCGATAAAGAAAAGTTTTTCGAGAAGGTAAAAGCTATGAACCTGCGAAACAGCATTTTTGTAGATAATACAGCAAGCGATATTGTTGCGGGTACATACGCCGGTTACCTGAAAAACAGCATAGCCGTGGTAACCTGTAACAAAATAGCCTGTTCTTCTGACCTGGAACACTATTCCGAACTGAAAAACCTTTCCAGGAAATACAACGCCCCTTTCCTTTTTGAAACCAATGTAGGTGCCGGCCTTCCTGTTATCGACACCCTGAAAAACCTGATCGCTTCCGGCGATAAAGTGAATAAGATCCAGGCCGTATTGTCCGGTAGCCTTAACTTTGTTTTCAATAATTTTGACGATAAGAGTTCTTTTGAAGAAGTGGTTAAACAGGCACAGAAGGAAGGATATACCGAACCGGACCCTAAAATTGACCTCAGTGGTATCGACGTAATGCGAAAAATACTCATCCTGGCGAGGGAAAGCGGGTACGAACTGGAAATCGACGATATAGAAAACGAGTCCTTCCTTCCTCAGGAAACCCTGGACACCGCATCGGCAGACGATTTTTTTACATCGCTTGTAAAACACAAATCCCATTTTGACAATATATATGCAGAAGCCGCCGAAAATGAATGCAGACTGAAATATGTGGCTCAGTTTGAAAACGGGAAGGCCAGTGTGGGCCTTCAGCATATCCCGAAAGACCACCCTTTCTACAACCTGGAAGGAAAAGACAACATTGTGCTGTTCTATACCGAAAGGTATAACGAACAACCTCTCCTCATCAAAGGGGCAGGTGCCGGTGCAGATGTTACCGCATCGGGTATTTTTGCAGATATCATCCGGGCAGGTAATTTTTAAAACGATCTTACATTCTCGTAAAGACACACGGCCATGTGTCTCTATCCGAGACGTAATAAAAAAACATTATGAACGAAATAAGAATTTTTTGCCCGGCTACCATCGCCAATGTCTCCTGCGGATTTGACGTACTGGGGCTTTGCCTCGACAATGTAGGTGACGAAATGGTGATACGCAAGACCGGAAACGGTAAGGTGACCATTTCCAGGATCGAAGGCCAGGACCTGCCCCTTGACCCGGAGAAAAATGTAGCCGGGGTTGCTGCCCTGGCTATGCTAAAGGCCCTGGGAAGCGTACAGGGATTTGACATTGATATCTACAAGAAAATAAAACCCGGCAGCGGCATTGGCAGTAGTGCCGCCAGTGCCGCAGGGGCGGTATTCGGTATCAACAAACTGCTCGGGGAGCCCTTGTCCGTCAAGGAGCTTATCCCCTTTGCCATGGAAGGTGAAGAGCTGGCAAGCGGAGCACTCCATGCCGATAATGTAGCCCCTGCCCTTTTGGGCGGTTTTTCCCTGGTGCGAAGCTATGAACCGCTGGATGTGGTAAAATTGCACACTCCCGGGGCACTTTATGCATCCATTATCCATCCGCAGATCGAGGTAAAAACGGCAGATGCCCGTTCCGTATTAAAACATTCCGTACCCTTGAAAAAAGCCATCCAGCAATGGGGCAATGTGGGCGGATTGGTAAGCGGACTTTACACCGAAGATTACGATCTCATTGCCCGATCCCTCCACGACGGGATTATCGAACCGCTGCGGAGTCTGCTTATTCCCCGGTTTATGGAAGTCAAAGAGGCGGCCCTCACGGCAGGAGCCCTTGGCAGCGGAATATCGGGCTCAGGGCCTTCCATATTTGCGTTGAGCAAGGGAGAAGATACCGCCAAAAAAGTGGCAGAAGCCATGGCCGGGGTCTATGCCGACTCCGACGTGGCATTCGACATACACATTTCCGGTATAAATCCTGAAGGCGTAAGGGTATTGTCATAAAACTTAAAACCGCGTATATATGAACAACTACGGGGAAAAAAGTAGTTTTTATGTTTTTACGGGCGGGCCGGGATCGGGAAAGACCACTACCCTGCTGGCGCTTCAAAAGCACGGGTATGACCACGTACCCGAAGTAGCCAGGAAGATCATCCGGGAGCAAATGGACAGAAACGGCGATGCCCTGCCCTGGAAAAACAGGCAAAAATACAGGGACCTTATGCTGGACCGGTCAGTGGACTCTTATTTGTCGGCCAGGCAGCATCATGAAGAAAAACCGTTGTTTTTTGACCGCGGGATTCCCGATACCCTGGCCTATTCTATTCTTGAGGATATCCCTGCTTCCGAAAAACTGGAAACCGATGTCAACACCTATCGTTATCATTCCAAAGTGTTTATATTTCCTCCATGGGAAGAGATCTACAGAACCGACGGTGAACGGAAACAGGATTTTGAAGAGGCCCTGAAGACCTACGAAGTGATGACGGAGACCTATGCCCGGCTGAACTATAAACCGGTAGTGCTTCCCAAAACCAATGTGGAAGAACGCGTAAAATTTATATTGAAACATCTCAACTTGTAAAAAAGAATGAATTACAACAGCTTAAACCATAAAAGTAAAACTGCTTCCTTCAGGGAGGCCGTGATAAGGGGACTTGCCCCGGACAAGGGTTTATATTTCCCGGAATCTGTAACGGCATTAGATACGGCAAGCATCAAAGCCCTGGAGAATCTCCCTGACGAAGAAATTGCCTACCGGGCCATTAAACAGTTTGCAGGTGATGAAATTCCGGAAGGAGAACTCCGCAATATCGTCAGGGAAACACTGTCCTTTGAATTCCCGCTACGGGAAATTGAAGACAACGTGTATGCCCTGGAACTTTTTCACGGCCCTACAATGGCCTTTAAAGACGTGGGCGCCCGCTTTATGGCGCGGTGCCTCGGCTATTTTAACAGGAACAAAAAACAGGACGGCGGAAAAGTAAACGTATTGGTGGCCACTTCGGGCGATACGGGAGGTGCGGTAGCCAGCGGGTTCCTGGGCGTAAAAGGCGTAAATGTGGTGATCCTCTATCCGAAGGGCAAGGTAAGCGATATACAGGAAAGACAACTCACCACATTAGGACAAAACATCACTGCCCTGGAAGTGAACGGCACGTTTGACGACTGCCAGGATATGGTGAAAACTGCTTTTCTGGACGAAGGACTCAGGGAAAAGAACCTCACTTCGGCCAATTCGATAAATGTAGCCCGGTGGCTCCCGCAGATGTTTTATTTCTTTTTTGCCTACAAACAGTTAAAAGATAAAAACAAAGATGTGGTCTTTGCCGTACCCAGCGGAAATTTCGGCAATATCTGTGCAGGGATCATGGCCCACAGGCTCGGAATGCCGGCATACCATTTCGTTGCCGCCACGAACATTAATGACACTGTTCCGCAATACCTCAAAAGTGGCGTTTACAGCCCGAAACCGTCGCAGCAAACCATCTCCAATGCCATGGATGTGGGCAATCCGAGCAATTTTGTGCGTATTCAGCATTTATTTGACAATGACCTGGACGAATTAAAAGCCAGATTCTCCTCTTATAGTTTTACAGATGAAGCTACCCGCGATGCCATGTCCCGCATTTATGAAAAATCAGGCTACATTGCAGACCCTCACGGAGCAGTAGGCTATCTGGGATTAAAGGAGTACCTCAAGGACAATCCCGGAAAGACCGGAATATTCCTGGAAACCGCCCATCCCGTAAAGTTTCTTGATATTGTAGAAGAAACCCTCGGAGTCAATGTCGCCATACCGGAACAGATCAAAGCCGTTATGGGCAAAGACAAGGTCAAACTCAATATCAGCAATTATGAAGAATTGAAGCGCTTTCTTCTTGAAAAGGAATAAACCACTCTGCACCTTTCAGTGCAGAGGTTTTCTTTACCGGGGACTAAAAGCCCCCCTTTTTAGAAAGCAATAAAATCACCAAGTTATTAGGTGGATTGAGTTATTGAGTTATTGTGTGTTGACTAAATAACTCAATAACTTCATAACTCAATAACCTGGATTATAATTTTTTCGCACTACTAAAGTACTGCAATAAAATTGCAGGGTTTGACACCCTAAACTGAGACCAATAAAATATCCCTGTTAAAGCACGCTTTAAAAGTCCCGGAACAACTATCGGGACTTTTTTTATGCTTTTGGCCGGGCTTCGCTTTTTTCTCCTTACCTTGTAAAGACTTTAACAACACACTAAAATACTTATCACATGAAATTTCTTTGGACATTGGCCCTGTTTGCCGTTTTAATAGCGTGTAAACGGGAGCAGAAACAGGAATCGGAAGAAACCACCACACAGGAAGCGGTAGATACCGTAGCCAAACCGGCCGTGGATTATGCCAAATTCGGCATGGATAACGGGGATCTTCCCGAAGGGCTGGAAGAAGGCGATCCTGCCCCCGAAGTATCTTTTGTCGGGGAGGACGGAAAAGAAGTGGCTTTGGCAGATCTGTATAAAGACCAGCCTGTGGTTGTTTTGTTTTACAGGGGATATTGGTGCCCTGTATGCAACAAGTACCTTTCGGACTTTGCTTCCAGAGCCAAACAAATTGAGGAAAAAGGAGCAAAACTCGTAGCCATCACCCCGGAATCTTACGATAATGTGGCAAAGACCGTGGAAAACACAGGCGCGGAATTCACTATCTTTTCAGACCCCGACGGGCGAGTTATCGAAGCTTTTGATGTGGATTTTGATGTCACGAAAGACTACCAGAACCTGGTACAGGAAAAACTGGGCACCTCCATTGCGGAGGCCAATGCTTCCGGTGAGGCCGTACTACCCGTTCCGGCAACATTTATTATCGATACGGACGGCACGGTAGTGTTCAAGCAATTCAACCCGGACTATACTCAAAGAGCCTCGGTAGAAGAGATCATAAAAAACCTGCCGTAAAGGAAAGGGAAAATTTAAAGTTTAAAAGGTCCCGCGGGGATTCTTCAATTTATCAATGCTTCCTTCAGGATCGTGACCGGATGTTTGGCCTTTTTGCCCGTTCCGTCCAGTATCTGGTGCCGGCAACTGGTGCCGTTTGCTGCTATTACCGTATCACCTTCGGCATTACGGACCGCCGGAAAAAGTCGCAACTCCCCTACTTTCATACTCAGCTCATAATGTTCCTTTTCATATCCGAACGATCCGGCCATTCCGCAACAACCGCTGTTTATGATACTTACCTTATAATTTTCCGGCAGGTTAAGCATGTCGAATGTCACTTTCTGGCCGGACAAGGCTTTCTGGTGACAGTGGTTGTGTATTTTCACCTGCCGGGCTTCCGAAGTGAACTGTGCGGCGGTGATATTTCCCTTTTTTATTTCCGAAGCTATAAATTCTTCTATCAGGAAAACATTCCGGGCCAGTTGCTCCGCACCTTTCTTGTCGGTAGCAAGTCTCATGTATTCGTCCCGGAATGACAGGACGGCCGAAGGTTCCAGCCCGATCAGGGGAAGGTTCTCCGAAACCGTGCCATGAAGTTTAGCTATATTTTTATCAGCAATTTTAGCAGCCTGCTTCAGGAACCCTTTCGAAATAAAAGTACGTCCGCTTTGTCCCTTGTAAATTTTTACACGATAACCGAGTCTGTCCAATAACACTACAGCATCATTGCCGATATTTCCATCTAAGTAGTTGGAAAATTCATCAATAAACAGGATTACCTCACCTTTTACTTTAATATTTTCAGATGCTGTACTGACTACAGTTCCGGGCCTTTTAAAAGGTTTTACGGGAGGAAGACTTCGCTTTCCGGAAATACCGAACGCGTTTTTGAGCAATCCCCCGGTGATGTTGTTACTGTATATTTCATTGACCAGCCATGGAAACAGGGCCCCGGCACGGTTAAACTGTGTGTTATAGGCAAAGACCTTATCTCTCAGACTGGTGCCGTTTTCCTTTTGGTACTGGTATAAAAATTCCGCTTTGAGGGTGGCCATGTCCACATTACTGGGGCATTCACTGCTACAGGCCTTGCAGCTCAGGCAAAGGTCGAGTACTTCCTTGATTTCCGGGTGATCAAACCTGTTTTCCTTGTCTGACCGGGTCAGGAATTCCCGCAAGGTATTGGCCCTGGCCCGGGTGGTGTCCTTTTCGTTTTTGGTGGCGTGATAGCTTGGGCACATGGCACCGGCAGAAAGATGTGTTTTCCGGCAATCGCCGCTGCCGTTGCATTGTTCCGTAGCCCGCAATACGCCTTCCGTGTCTGAAAAATCAAGGAAGGTTTTTATTTCGGGTTCAATACGGTCCTTTTCATACCGCAGTGAGGCATCCATCGGAGGGGAATGGACTATTTTTCCGGGGTTGAAGATATTTTCGGGGTCAAATACGGATTTTATATCCGAAAGGAGCCGGTAATTGTCTTCACCCAACTTCAGTTTTATAAATTCCGAACGCACTATGCCGTCCCCGTGTTCACCACTCAGGGAACCGTTGTATTTCTTTACCAGGTAAGCCACATCCGTGGTAATTTTCCTGAAAAGGACCACATCTTCCGAAGCTTTCAGGTTGAGTATCGGCCGCAGGTGCAGTTCTCCGGCACCGGCATGGGCATAATAGACCGCCCTTTGTCCGTATTTTTTCATCAACGCGGAAAATTCGGCAATATAGGGCGCCAGGTCATCCAGGGCCACGGCAGTATCTTCAATACAGGCTACGGCTTTTTTGTCGCCTACAATATTTCCGAGTAACCCCAATCCCGCCTTGCGCAATTCGAGGGCTTTTTGAATGTCATCTCCGTACAATACGGGAAAAGCATAACTCAGCCCGCTTTCCCGAACGGTCGTTACAAGCCGGTCTTTTTTAGTTTCCAGTTCCTGTTGATCGTCGGCCCTCAACTCCAGCATCAGTATCGCTTCCGGATCGCCTTCTATGAAAAAGCGGTTGGGCATCTGGCTCTTGTTGTTTTTGGTACAGTCCAGGATCACCTTGTCCATCATCTCACAGGTAAACAGGTGATGTTGCATTACGGGCACCACGGCATTCAGACAGTTCTCTATACTCTCAAAATGAGCGGCTACCATGACACTGTGTTTTGGGGGCAGGTCTTCCAGTTTCAGCTTTATTTTCGTGATAAAAGCCAACGTACCTTCACTGCCGCATATGAGTTTGCAGAGATTAAAATCTTCCCCTTCCGTTTCAAAAGGTTTCAGTTTTATTATTTCGTCCAGGGCATACCCGTTGTTTCGCCGGTGAATTTCAGGTTTGGGATAAGCTTCCTTAATGTTTTGCCGTACTTCTTCAGAGCTTAGTTTTTCATTTAATTTCCTGTATATATTTCCTTCAAGGGTATCAAGTTCAAGTTTTTCTTTAAATTCTTTTTCTGTCAGCGATTTAAAAATAACCTCCGAACCGTCAGACAAAACAGCCTCGATTTCCAATACCTTGTCCCTTGTCACACCATACCGGATCGACGTGGTACCGCTCGAATTGTTTCCCACCATCCCTCCTATCATGCAACGATTGGACGTGGACGTATTCGGCCCGAAAAAAAGATTGTACAGTTCGAGATACCGGTTCAGTTCATCGCGAATAACCCCGGGTTCTACATCTACGGTCCTTTTTTCCCTGTTGACATTAAAAATCCTTGTAAAATGCCGGGAAACATCTACTACGATCCCTTCTCCCACACATTGCCCTGCAAGTGAGGTCCCTGCCGTACGCGGAATCAGGGAGAGCCTGTTTTCAGCAGCATATGTTATCAGTTTCTTGATGTCTGCTTTGGTACGGGGATATGCAACGGCCATGGGGAGTTTCCTGTAAACGGAAGCATCTGTGGCATAAATATTCCGGTAAAGATCATCAAACCGTATTTCACCTTCAAGCTGTATGTCTGTCGATTTTAACATGCTGTTCCATAAGATTTGTGTAAAAATAGCGTTGTATGGGCATTAAACAAAGTTAAAATATACTATGAGAAAATTATTTCTGTTATTTATTGTAGCCATGGGAGCCATTACCATATCTCATGCCCAGAGGATTGCACCGAATGCTCTCGGTTTGCGTATAGGCGACAGTGACGGGTTTGGTGCGGAAATATCGTACCAAAGGGCCCTGAAAAGCGATACCCGACTGGAGTTTGACCTGGGATGGAGGGACTCTGACAATGTAGACGCCTTTAAGCTCACCGCCCTGCACCAGTGGGTATGGCGACTGGATGGCAATTTTAACTGGTTTGCCGGTGCCGGCGGAGGAATCGGAAGCTATGAATACGACCATATCGACGAAAGCGGAACGTTTATTTTTGCTGCCGGAGATATAGGTATTGAGTATAATTTTGATATTCCTCTCGTACTTTCCCTGGATATGCGGCCGGAATTAGGGTTTACGGACGAATACAGGGATGACCTGGACCTGGATATCGCACTCGGGGTCAGGTTTCAGTTCTAAAGGACGATAATAAAGTCATTTCGTCATTTTGTAGTTAATTGTTTAAACCTGATGTGGGTTTTTGGCAATAAAAATTGAAAAAAATTCCATATCTTGCATATATCAGGATTATTAATCTAACACTATCTGTTATGAAAAAATTATTTTTTTTAGCTGTAATGACACTGGGTTTTGCAGTAACTTCCCAGGCACAGGAAATCGCTCCTAATGCAATCGGTTTACGTTTGGGCGACAGTGACGGTTTCGGGGCGGAAATTTCGTACCAGAGAGCACTTGCTGCCGCCAACCGTCTTGAGCTCGACCTCGGATGGAGGGATTCAGACCATGTAGATGCCTTTAAACTTACCGGTCTGTACCAATGGGTATGGTCCCTGGAAGGTAATTTTAACTGGTATGCCGGTGCCGGTGGAGGTCTGGGCAGTTATGACAATAATGACATCGATGATAGCGGCGCCTTCTTTTTCGTAGCAGGTGACGTGGGGATCGAATACAATTTTGATATTCCGCTTTTGCTATCTCTCGATATCCGTCCGGAGCTCGGCTTTACGGATGAATACAGGGACGGACTCGACCTGGACATTGCGCTGGGTGTCCGCTACCAGTTTTAGGACAAATCCGAAGATTAAAATTTCAACTCCCGAAAGCCCTGTGCTTCCGGGAGTTTTTTGTTGATAGTAATCGGAGGCCTGTTTTTCTCAAAGGACATAAGCAGAATATAGGATTTTAGTTGTTTATTATTACCTTTAGGTCCAAAACACACCCGGAATGCATTTAAAAAACAGTATTCGTATTATTGTTGCCTTCAGTATAGCTGCCATAATTATTACCTCCTGCCAGTCATCGCGAAAAGATAAACCGGAAAAAAATTCTGAAACAAAGGCCCCGGACTCCATAACCTCCTGTGAAACCGGTTTACCGGAGCGATTTCCTGTCAACAGCGATAGCGCTACGGAAATTCCGCAGGGTAAGACTTCTCATGAAGGCATGGTCTGGATTCCCGGCGGGGAATTTGTTATGGGAGCTTCTGATAATGAAGGCCGCCCGGACGAATATCCCGCACACAAGGTAAAAGTAAAGGGGTTCTGGATGGATGAGACCGAGGTGACCAATGCCCGGTTCCGGGAATTCGTAGAGGCCACCGGATATGTGACCACAGCAGAAAAAGCCCCGGAATGGGAGGACATTAAAAAACAACTTCCCCCCGGCACCCCAAAACCGCCGGACAGCGTTTTTGTAGCCTCTTCCCTCGTTTTTACACCGCCAGACCATCCCGTTTCCCTGAACAATGCCGCACAGTGGTGGAGCTGGGTGAAAGGTGCAGACTGGCGGCACCCCGAAGGTCCGGAAAGTTCCATCGAAGGAAAGGATAACTATCCCGTGACCCATATTTCCTGGGACGATGCCAATGCCTACGCAAAATGGGCCGGGAAAAGGCTTCCCACCGAGGCCGAATGGGAGTTGGCCTCCCGCGGCGGACTTAAAAACAGCAAATACCCCTGGGGCAATGAGGCTATTGAGGAAGGAAAACCCAAGGCCAATACCTGGCAGGGTAATTTCCCGAATAAAAATACCGATTGGGATACTTTCGGGCTGGCTGCTCCGGTAAAATCCTTCCCGCCTAATGAATACGGACTGTATGATATGGCCGGAAATGTATGGGAATGGTGCGCAGACTGGTACAGGAACGACTATTACGAACAATTAAAAGAGAAAACCACCGAAAATCCGAAAGGCCCGGACGATAGTTATGACCCCATGGAGCCCACTGTTCCGAAAAAAGTGATCCGGGGAGGTTCTTTTTTATGTAATGCTTCCTATTGCAAGGGATACCGGGTAACCTCACGTATGAAATCCTCTCCGGATACCGGGATGCAGCACACGGGGTTCAGGTGTGTGAGTGATAAAACAGAAAAAGGGATGTAAAATTTTTGACTTAGGACCACAGGACTTACGACTTATGACAATTGCAATAGAAAACAACTAAATGAAAACTATAAAAATAACCGGGGTACCGGAACACTTTAACCTTCCGTGGCACTTTGCCATAGAAGAAGGTGCTTTTAAAGAAAAGGGAATTGACCTGCAATGGAAGGATACCCCCGAGGGCACCGGGAAAATGTGCAATATGCTCCGCGAAGGGGAAACCGACATAGCCATTATCCTTACCGAAGGTATCGTTAAGGATATTACGGCAGGTAATCCTTCAAGGATAGTACAGACCTATATACAGAGTCCGTTAATATGGGGGATTCACGTAGCCTCGGCATCGCCGTACCGGGAAGAAAAAGACCTCCGGGGTACCAAGGTGGCCATAAGCCGTTTCGGTTCCGGATCACACCTTATGTCGTTTGTCCATGCCCAAAACATGGGATGGGACACCGGAAAACTGAAATTTGAAATTGTCAACACCATAGAGGGCGCCGTGGACGCACTTACGGAAGGCAAAGCAGATTATTTTATGTGGGAACGGTTTATGACCAAGCCCCTGGTCGATAAAGGCATATTCCGCCGTGTGGGTGACTGCCCTACTCCCTGGCCCTGTTTTGTCATTGCCGTGCGGAATGGACTACCGGAACAAGACAAAAACATTGTAAAACACATTCTTGAGGTCATCAATACCTATACGGCCGATTTTAAACAGATTCCCAGCATAGACAGGACACTGGCCAACCGTTTCGATCAGAAGACCGAAGATATAAGGGAATGGCTCTCCCTGACGCAATGGAGCCAGTCTCCCATGGACCGGAAGACCCTGGAAACCGTGCAGGACCAGCTATTGAAGCTGGAACTCATTCCCGAAAAACTTGCTTATGAAAAAGTAGTGCTCCCTGTGTAAATAATTTGCGTCACTTTATAATTATCTTATTTTTAGTTAAATTTGATACATGAAACATCTCACACTTAACATACCAGACAAATTAAATCTTGACGAACGGGATACAAGAAGGTTTCTCGCGGCTAAGATGTATGAATTTGGAAAACTGTCTTTGGGACAGGCTGCGGAATTAGCCGGATTATCCAAAGTTGCTTTTGCAGAAATATTGGCAGACTATGATGTTTCATTAATCAACCACCCTCCTTCAGATATATTAAGAGATGCCACTCAATTCTGAGATAATCATTTCCGATACAAGTTGCCTGATCCTCCTGAATAAAATTGATGAATTGGAGTTGTTAAAAAAAATGGGGAGAAATATTTATATCACTCCAACAGTCCAAAAGGAATTTGGAAAAAACTCCCCGATCGGATCAAGGTTAAAAAATTAAAAGACAGTCATTATCAAGAAATCCTTGAAATGGATTTGGACGCTGGTGAAGCAAGTGCCATCGCTTTGGCATTTGATTTTGAGAACTCTGTACTTATTTTAGATGATCTCAAAGGAAGAAAAGTCGCAGAATACTTGAAGTTAAGATATTCCGGAACATTTGGCTTGATTTTAAGAGCAAAAAAGGAAGGTATTATAAAACATGTGCGACCGGTACTGGAAAAAATAAGGATGACCGATTTTCGATTTAATGAAAAATTATTCGAAATCATAATAGAAGAATCCGGAGAATAGAGACTTTTCTTTCCCTAAATGGAATGGGAGCCGTGGAAAAAAATCACCACTCTATTGCCGATTTTCCCAGATTTTCCAAATATTCGTTCGCTTTACTGAAATGTTTGTTGCCGAACCACAGCCCCCGGTTGGCACTTAAAGGTGAAGGATGCCCTGCTTCCAGGACAAGGTGTTTGCTCCTGTCAATCTTACTGCCTTTTCTTTTGGCATAACCTCCCCAAAGCATAAACACCACGTGTTCTTTTTCGTCTGATACTTTCTGAATAACGGCATCAGTGAAGTTTTCCCAGCCCCGGTTCTGATGGCTTCCGGCCTGGTGTGCCCTTACCGTAAGGGTAGCGTTGAGCAAAAGCACCCCCTGGTCTGCCCAGCGTTCCAGGTTACCGGTTTTGGGATATGGAATACCGAGGTCTGCTTCTATTTCACGAAAAATATTAATAAGCGACGGCGGATGAGCAATACCGTCATTTACAGAAAAGCAGAGCCCGTTGGCCTGTCCCGGTCCGTGGTAAGGGTCCTGCCCTATAATCACCACTTTCACATCGTCAAAACTGCAATGGTCAAAAGCAGCAAATATCTGACTCCCTTTGGGAAAGCATCTGTGTTGCTTATATTCGCTCTTTACAAAAGCGGCAAGGGATTCAAAATAGGGCTTTTCAAATTCGGGTTGCAACCGGGGTTGCCAAGTGGGGTTTATGTTTACGTTCATTGGTGTAAATTTCTACCCAAAAATAAACATTACGGGATGCCTGGCAAAAACTCCTGCTATTTTATAAAATTATAACCATAAAATAGCGTTCCGCCAAAACAAGTTACAATTTCACTGTTTGCCCGCTTTCCGCAGCTTTATAGATGGCTTCTACAATGCGGATGTCCCTCTGCCCTTCTTCACCGGGAACGAGCATGGGTTTTCCTCCCATAATGGCCAGGGCATCATCATCCATTTGTTTTACCTGCTGCCACGGTACCCGGTACGGATGATTGATCTCTCCGAGGGGGCTTTTCCCCTTTACTCCCGCATATGCGGAAAAGGGTTTCATATTTATATCCCCTTTTTCACATTCAATATCCAGGAAGTTGATATTTTCCCCGAAACTGGTTTTGATATCGGCAAAAACACCGCCGGGAAATTCCAGTCGGGCCACGGCAGTTTCATCCAGTCCGTTTTTGTAAATCTCCGGTCTTGTTGTAGATGTTTCCGCAGAGACCACCGCTGTGGGCTCCATGGCAGACCCCAACCGGGCTCCCTGGATTGGATATACGCCCATATCGTAAAGTGCACCGCCTCCCATTTCCTTTTTTTGTTTCCAGTGATTGGTCCGGTTATCCCGGTACCCTGCGGCGCAGTTGACATAGTTTACTTCTCCCAATAATTTTTGACGCACAATCCGCATGTATTCCTGCGTATTGGGCTCATGCTGTAACCTGTACCCGATAGCCAGTGATCTTTTATTCTTTTTACACGCATCTATCATCCTCTGACATTCTTCTTCGGTAATAGCCATTGGTTTTTCACACCACACGTGTTTCCCGGCATTGGCCGCCCTTATGGAATATTCGCAATGCATGGAAGGAGGCAGGACCACATAGATCACATCAATATCCGGGTTATCGGCGATATCGTCAAAGTTTTCGTAATTGTAGATATTCTTATCGGGAATATTATACTTTTTACTCCAGCTTTCCGCCTTGGAAGGTGTTCCCGTAACAATACCCGCCAGGTGACAATGTTTTGTTTGTTGTAATGCAGGTGCCAGCAGATCAGTACTATAATATCCGAGTCCGACCAGGGCAACTCCCAGGCGTTTTTGAGGGGAATTTCCGGGCAATAATAAATTAGGAGCTAATGCAACTGCTCCACTACTCAATGCGATGGTCTTTAACGCAGTTCTTCGGGATAAGGAATTCATGGCTTTGGTTATTTTGTTATCAAGAGTTTAATTTAACTCATTTTTTACGGGGAATCAAATTTGCACCGCAGATTAACAAATAAAAAGGCGGCTGACATGGGTTGTCGGCCGCCTGTAAATACAATATCTTGCTTAATGTTTATTTAATCGTCCACTTTACCTTTCCGTTGTACGGATCGTTTTCAAGGGTATAGCTATTCCCCTGTTTCACTGCTTTTACGGTTTTCAGTTCCTTTCCGTCGGGCAGATATATTTTTCCTTCGGCTTCTCCCGTGGTTGAATATACTTTCAGTTCCAGTTTGCGCCAGTCCATATCCTTGGTAGACTGTGCCAGTTCGATATGCGGGAGTACCGTACCGTCTTTTACCAGGACAACTATAGGGACCTCTCCTGCTTTAATCCTGTGCCATCCCCCTTCGTAGACTTTTCCGGTCTGATAATCTATCCATTTTCCTTCCGGGAGATAAACATCCCTTTCGGTAACTTCCTCAAACAAAGGAGCGACAAGCATGGAAGCCCCGAAAAGATATTGGTCATCCACCAGCCAGGACCCCGGATCGTCCGGATACTCCACGAACATGGCCCGGAGCATGGGCAGCCCGTTTTGCGAACTGTGTTTGGCCTGTGCATAGATATACGGCATGAGTTTATAACGCATATTGTCCGCAGCCCTGAAATCGTTCAGGAAACCTTCATTATATTCCCAGGGCTCCGTAGGAGGTTCGCCGTGACTTCTTACGTGTGAAGTCAGCATCCCGAAAGGTGTCCACCGGCGATAGAGGTCTTCGGGCGATTTGGTTACAAACCCTCCCACATCATGGCTCCAAAAGCTGAAACCGCTTAACCCGAGGGACAGTCCTCCGCGCAATGTTGCAGCCATTGCCGTATTACTTGTAGCGGCATCGCCGCCCCAGTGCAGGGGATACCGCTGACTTCCCGCCCACGTGCTCCTTGCCCAGATAAGGGTATAGCCTTTTTCCTTTTTGGTCACCTCGGCCACAGCTTTATTATACCGTAAAGGAAACAGGTTGTGTTCGTAAAATCCTGTTCTTCCGGAATGGTAGAGCCCGGAAGCAGGTGCGGCTTCTCCGAAATCGACCTTAATTACGCCGACACCTTGTCTCAACAACCCGGCGATCTTGTCCTGGTACCAGCTTACGGTCTCCGGATTGGAAAAATCCAGGATCGCGTCCTCATAGGGAATGTTCCCTTTTTTGTCTTTAACGGCCAGTCCTTTCTCCACGATCTCGGGGAACAAGGTGTTTTTGGGTGTAAAATAAGGGAGTTGCCAGAGACATACGTTAAAACCGTCCTTTTGCATGTCGGCAATCATTTTTTCGGCATTATCGAAACGGTCACCGGCAAATTCGTAGTTATTCCGCCAGTCCACGTCGAACCATCCGGTATCGAAATGGATAACATCACTCGGGATCTTGTGTTTCCGTAGGTTTTCGGCCACTTCTCTACCCTCTTTCTCCGAAAAATAGGTGATGCGGCTCATCCAGAAACCAAAAGACCAGAGCGGTGGCATTTCCGCTTTTCCGGTAAGGGAAGTATATTCGTCCAAAATATCTTTGGGTTCTCCGAGAAACAGGAAAATATCGGCTTCATCATCTCCGATCATCATGGAATTGGCGGCATTGAAATACTTGCCGAAATCTACGGTAATGGGGGTGGAATGGTGCATAAACACGCCATACCCCCTACTGCTCATGTAGAATGGTATGGGCTTGTACATGGTTTCGTTCTGTACTCCGTTGGCGTCATCGGTCCAGAGTATCACTTTCTGGCCGCGTTTGTTAAACTGTGTGAAGGATTCCCCGCAACCGAATATCCGCTCTTCCGGAGAAAGGGAAAACACAGCCGCCATACTCCTGGAATAATCATCGGCACGGCGAATGAACGAAAACGGCGTTACCGGGGTATAGGTATTCTTCACATCTTCAAAATGCAATGTGCTGGTCAATAGTTTTCCGTTTTCATCGTATATTTTCACGTGCCAGGGATTTTCCAGTATTTCCACGGCTCCGTGTTTGCTGGTATATTTATGTCCGCCTTCAATCTTACTGTATGTCCAGGCGCTCCGGTCGGAGGAAGCCTTGCCGTTTACCAGCATCAGGGACTCTTCTTTCTCACGGAACTGCGGCCCTGAACTCATACGAATACGAATGGTCCTGTCCGTTACAAACTGGATGCTGAATGGCAATTCCGGTGAAGCTGCATATTCCGTAGTGGGAAATTCGTTGGCTTCGGCGGGGACCAGCTTGGAGAGCATATTATTAAAAGCCTGCTTTGTGGCAAAATTATAGCGATTGTATTTAACGGTCCCGGTAGCGGTTTCCGGATCAAAAGTCGCCAGTTCCTCTGCTACGTAAAATGTATTCCTGTAATCTTCAAAATCCTTGCTGATGTCTGGCGGCTCGTTGAGGATGCCCGAATTTTGCAGTTGGGCTTTTACTACGGTACTCAAGCCTACACATACAACACACAATGCTAATTTTAATCGGTTTTTCATAATGATATTCCTATTATAGGTGATAAGGTTATTAAGTTATTCATACAATACTCCGCAGCCCGATAACCAAAATAACAATTTTGATCGTTTTCAGTTGTAGGTGTCAAACCTCGTACTTTTAGCACAGTTACTTTAGTTTCTATAAATTTCAGCCACGGATGCACGGATAATTATATATCGGTGTATCCGTGGCTAAACAGACTTTCAGTCTGCCAGAAACCTATACTATGGGTTATAAAATCCATAGCAGTTTAGTGATCAGTCAAAGGACACCGAATAACTGTTGGTAACGAAGTCCTTGCCTCCGGGAGATGCGCTTATCTCATATCCGAATTGTACGGTACTCAGAATTATCGCTTCATTTTTAAACCATTTTTCATCCGGAGTCTGGGCAGAGCGGTTTTTTATCCAGTCGATGATACCTTTTATATCTACTGTTGCCGCCCCGGTATTTTCTGTCCGTACAAAGGAAAATACCCGATTGCCTATACCCTGTTCTTCATTGCCGTTATGACCGTTATATACATCCCAGGTGTGACCGCCTATATAAAGATTGGTTGCTACAGGAATGGGATTGCCGGCAGCTGACCAGTCATATGAGATAGGCTTCGAAGCTCCTTCCGTGTGCATCCATAGCATGATCTCGTAATCGTGGTTGTTACACCATATATCGTAGGCTGCCACATAATGTCCGCCGGACGGTGCGTTTATATTAAAACCGGAAGTACAACTATTCAGGGAATTGATATTTATATTGACAGTTCTACTGCTATTGGGATAGGATTTTATACCATCCGTATCCGGATGATCTGCCCATACGCCCCAGTTACTGTAGCTATTGGCCCACATGACCTGTGTACTGCCATTTACCATACCCCAGATATTGTTGTAGAGGGTGTAACCACCGTTTTCCCATGAACCGTATCGCTCGTCCGTATACCATGCAACGGCCTCAGCCGCTGCCGATGTCTCTTCACCATCTGTCCGGGTTACGGAAAATTCGGTTCCGGAAAAGTCCGGTGTGTCTTCTTCCTGACTGCATGAAAGTACCAGGAACAAGGCCAACATTGCTTTAGTCATTTTGGTTATTGTTTTCATAAGATTTGGGTTTTGATTAAACAATTGATTCTGATTTACATAAAACTGTCTTTTATTTCAACAAACAATCGTCGTAATTGGTATTTGATGAGCGGGTTCACGACTTCCCTTTCGGTATTATATTCTTGTTGTTCCGTATGCCCCGCGGTTGAATAACCCGGAGATTGAATACACATTATTTTTTCCCGAATCGAATGGCCGTTCCTCCGCCTTTTCCAAGGTGCAGTTTCAGGCTGTCCTTTGAGGTCACTTCCCTGCTACTGACCTCTATCTCCGCAGGATTGGTTTCATATCCCGTGCCTTCGGCATCTGCATAGATTTGGGCTTCATAGACAGCTCCTTCTTCAAGAAAATCCAGAGCGATCTCCAGGTCTCTCGCTTCTTCATTGGTGATGCTCCCCAGGTACCAGTCTTCACTGTTCTTGTCTTTTCTAACTGTAGTAATATACTCGCCGATCTCTGCATTCAGTACCCGGGTGTCGGACCAGTCTACCGGAACATCCTGCAAAAATTTGAATGCCGGGTTGCCATCGTAATTTTCCGGCAGGTCGGCCAGCATCTGAACAGGAGAATACAAAACCACATAGAGTGCCAGTTGTTTGGCGGCTGTGGTATGAACGTCCCGCCCTTCATAGCCCTGTTTGATCTCCACATCGAGTATTCCCGGTGTAAAATCCATAGGGCCCGACAGCATCCTGGTAAACGGGAGGATTACGGTATGTGAAGGCGGATTTCCTTCGCTCCAGGCATTGTATTCCTGTCCCCTTGCCCCTTCGCGGGCCATCATGTTGGGATAAGTCCTGCGCTCACCGGTGTCTTTAATGGGTTCATGGAAGTTTACGGCAAGCTCGTATTCGGCGGCCTTTTCCAGTACAAACCTGTAATAATTCACCCCGAATTGCCCGTGGTGCCATTCTTTCATGTTTAATCTTGAACCTACCTGGCCGATCTTTATGTCGTGCATGCCGTATTTTTGGTAAAGTCCCATCCCGGCATCAATCTGTTCCAGGTAATTGATAATGTTCGACCCGGTTTCGTGATAGCCGATGATACTTACCCCTTTTGACCGGGCATAATCGGTGACTTCTTTCAGATCGAACCCGTCAGCTTCTTTCGTAAAGCTGAACATGTGCATGGCATTCTCATACCACTGTGGGGTCCAGCCCTTGTTCCACCCTTCGATAAGCAGGTGATCTACGCCGAGTTTTTCACAATAATCGATATACATTCTGGCATTTTCGGTCGTGGCGCCCTGTATCGGGCTTTCCCAGAACGAATATTTACCGATGTGCATCCCCCACCAAATACCAAGGTATTTATGAGGTTCAATCCAGGAAGTATCTTCCAGTTTATTGGGATCGTTCAGGTTCAATATCATGTAAGACGTGATGAGGTCTCCCGGGTTTTCTGCAATTTGCAGGGTCCGCCACGGAGTGGTGAAGGAACCATTGGTTTTTACCCGGTCGCCATCAGCCCAGGGCACGAGATCGCATTTGAGGGCGGTGCCGTTTTCCCGGGCCAGTGTCATGCTTGCATAGTTGATGAGGTTTGCTTCGTGAAAGCTTAAAAACAATCCGTCGTTGCTTTTAATGGTGAGCGGGGTATGAACGGTATCCAAGGTACTTACTGCAGATTGGGTAAACAAATATTCGTAGCGGTTGTCCTGATAGGCCGGAATCCACCAGGCCTCACCATCGTTACTGAGGTTAAAACGGGTTAGTTCGTCCATGATGACCAGGCTGTCTTCGGTACCATTACCGGGATATTGGTACCTGAATGCTATTCCGTCGTCAAAAGCCCTGAATTGTATTTTAAGCTGTCTTTTCTGATCGGTTTCTTCCTGAAGAACGACTTCCAGTTGTTGATAATGGTCCTGTATGAACTGCTTTTCACCCCAGACCTGCTCCCAGGTTTCGTCATGTTCGGAGGTGTTCGTATTTACTACCCTGAGGTTGTTATGCAGGGAATCCCCGTTCTTAAACACAAAGCCCATTTCGGATGCGTCTATAATACCGGTTTCTCCGTGCTTTACCGAATATGAAGGCTTTCCCTGTCTTAACTCAAAAGTAATGCTGTTCTTTCCGTTGGGTGAACTGACAGTGATTTTCGAGTCTTTATTTTCAGGGGATCCACAACCAAACAGAAAAGCTGTGATTGCTATGGATGTTAGTTTTTTGATCATTTTTATTGCTTTTGAATAAGTTAGTTCCGAACGGTCACCGGGTACAGTTGAGATGTCTTCCGTAGCCGAAACCCTTGATTGTGCCTGGGGTGACAGATTCAACGATACTGTTCGGCTCATAAAATTTTTATCTCGGGACCTGCCGGCAGTTTATAGTTAACGTACCTGCGTTTAAACCGTCTCCTTTGGCCGTTAACCGTATTTCTCCATTTGTTCCGGACGACTGTATAATTACCAGGCATTTTCCGTAAAAAGCCTTTTTATTTTTGGCCTTAAAGGATTCGTGACTGGTAGGGTCGCCATTGTCCACTCCTGCTATTTTACCTGGACCGGACAGTTCAAAATCAATCCTATTGGTCGCGGTAGGGGCAATATTCCCCTCGACATCAACTATGGAAACAGTGACAAAAGAAAGGTCTTTCCCGTCTGCCGATATGGTCTTTCTGTCGGCCTCCAGTTTTATTTGGGCAGGTTTACCGGCGGTTTTGATTTCTTTCACCAGCACTTCCTTCCCTTCTTTTCTTGAAACAGCTTTCAATGTTCCGGGCTCAAAGGGAACACGCCACATAACATGCAGGTCATCGTCTTTTTTAGACCGTTTTCCCAGTGACCTGTCATTCAGGTACAGCTCCACTTCATCGGCATTGTTATAATATGCCCAGATATCGACTTCCCTTCCGGGCTCCCAGTTCCAGTGCGGGAATATGTGAAGTACGGTTTCGTCAGTCCACTCACTTTTGTACATATAATACGCATCCTTGGGAAAACCGGCCAGATCGATCACCCCGAAATAGGAGCTCCTGGACGGCCATACGTAAGGAGTAGGTTCGCCCAGATAATCGAACCCTGTCCAGATGAACATGCCCGACATAAAATCGTGTTTTTTAATGACTTTCCAGGTTTCTTCGTGAGTTGAACCCCACGGGGCACTCACCTGGTCGTAAGCCGAAACGGTATTGCCCGGGTTACCGTCAAGGAAAAGCTGGTCCCAGCGATATGGCCATCTTTTAATGGAATCGGACCGTTGATCGTAATAGCCCCTTGTAGCCAGTGCCGAAGTTGTTTCGGTGGCGATAAACGGTGTTTCCGGGAAATTTATCTGATGCTGCGTATAGGTTTGATGGGCATAATTGTAACCGATAAGATCCAGCGCTCCCGACCCTGCCAGGGCATTGGGTTGGGCAGGCTCATCAAACTGTAAAGTAACATCATTGTCATTGGTGTGGATGGGAGGATTCATTCCCGCGGTTACCGGACGGGTAGTATCCAGACTTTTGACGATCTTTGACAGTTTCCGCCCTATTTCGGCGCCACGCTCTCCCCATTGTTCGGGAATTTCATTACCGATGCTCCACATAAAAACACTGGGGTGGTTCCGGTCACGCTTAATGAAATCCACCAGGTCCCGTTCGTGCCATTCGTCCCAGTACAGGCTGTAGTCGTATTCGGATTTCCCTTTTTCCCACATGTCAAACATTTCATCCATGACGATAAAGCCCATTTTATCACAGAGCTCCAGCAGTTCCGGGGCGGGCGGGTTGTGGGCTGTCCTGATCCCGTTGACCCCCATTCCACGGAGTATTTCCAGCTGTCTTTCGAGCGCCCTGGTATTGATGGCCGTTCCTAAGGCCCCCAGGTCGTGATGCATGCAAACCCCTTTGATCTTGAGGTGTTCACCATTCAGGATGAACCCTTTGTCTGGATCAAATTCGAAAGAGCGGATACCGAACGGGGTTTTGTGACTGTCCGTGAGCTGGTTATCGATATAGATATCGGTTTTCAGGGTGTAGAGATCGGGTGTCTCTACCGACCAGAGTTCCGGTTTCTCAACGGTGTGATCGGCTGTGACCAAACGAGTATCGCCGGTTTTGAACCTGACCGTTTGCTCTTTCTCCGATATTTTTTTACCATTGAAAAGTACGGAGGTCTTAACCACTCCTTCCCGGTCTTCGGCATGGTTGTTCACCACTTCCACTTCTGCATGGACTTCAGACCGGTCTTTGCTTACTTCCGGAGTGGTCACGTAGGTTCCCCGGTTCTTTACGTGTACCTTGTCTGTTACGGTAAGCCATACATTGCGGTAGATCCCCGAACCGGAGTACCAGCGGGAATTGGGCTGTTGCGAATTATCGACCTTTACGGTCATGGTGTTGGTCGCCTCGAAATTGAGGTAAGGGGTCAGATCATATTCAAAACCGATATAACCGTTGGGGCGTTTTCCCAGTAGTTTACCGTTGAGGTATACTTCACTGTTCATATAAACGCCGTCGAACTGTATGTACACCTGTTTGCCGGCATATTCCGAAGGAAGGTCGAAGGTCTTTTTATAATAACCGATCCCTCCGGGCAGTGCTCCGCCGCTAAAGGTGGCCGGGTGTTTTTCATTGAATTTTCCTTCTATGCTCCAGTCGTGGGGAAGGTTCAGAAGTTTCCAGTTGCCGGTCAGGGTATCTTTTTTAACCGTATCCTGAAGCTGAAAACTCCAGTCTTTGGTGAACAATTGCCTGCGTTTTATATCTTCCCGGGGCAGATCAGGGCTACAGGATGCCATGCCTATGGCAATAACCCATACTGATAGGTATAAAAAATATTTCGTGTCCATCGGGTACATTAAGGGTTAAAAGAAAACGGGGGCCGCCTCAAAAATGGTCTTTACATCACTTCACTCCTGTGTCTGTGGCCGGGAGTTCAAAATGAAATTCTCAATATATGGAGGCAGCCCCATCATCATCATCATCATCAAAAATCACCATGGGTGATCTTTGCCTTATGGTATAACATAATGAAAAGCAAACCATTCGTCTTTGGATTCGTCATAACTTGTTCCGAACCAGATGCCTTTTTCCGCAAATTCTTCGCCATAGGCTTTTACTACTGTGATGACACTGGCAGTAGAGTTCAGTTCGCTGTCTGTATTTTGCAGCAGCGTATTTCCTTCTAAAGTTATCTCGTTAGTATCTTCGTCAATGGTGAATGTACCAGTAGTTTCTACACCATTTTGGAAGCGAGTATAATTTAGTGTGCCTCCGAACTGGTCGAACCTGATCCATGCACCTTCTACGGCGGTGTCCCAACTGTCGTTCCAGCCCCAGTCCCGCGTGTCTTCGTGTGAAGTGGTCCATCCGTTACCTCCGGCGACCCAGTCAATGGGGTTGCCTTCGGCATCAAGGGACCAAAGCCTTCCGGAGCCGGCGCCACCGGTGAGCATCTCCAGCAATTCTCCCGGGGCAAATGAGGGATCGAAACCTTCGTCCGGTTCGGGGATGGTTTCCTCGGGTACCCAGTTGTCGCTGTACTCCTTGGAAATAAAGTTAAAGATCATGAGTTCATCTTTACTATTATGAAATGCTCCTAATTGCATGGCGTCCTCAGTCAGGGAAATAATCCTGAAGTTATCCCAGTCACTTACATCGTTTTCTGCAGATGAATTTTGCAAGGGGGCAGCATCTGTCATGGTAAGCATTCGGGTATCGATATCCAAAAAATAGGTGCCGGATTCCAGTCCCCTGTCCGTAGTAAAGGCGTGGTTGACCTCTACGAAAGGACCGCCCTTTAAACTGAAAGTCATATATCCGTAATCGCCTGCATCGCCTATCCATTGATTACCTGACCAATCGGGTTCAAATGTCCAGCATACCTCCGGATCATCTGCAAGACAGCTGTTTTCCCATGCCAGGTCTTTGTGTGAAAAGTAAACCGGGCCATTCCAATATTTGGAAACCCCATCCGCATCCAGGTCCAGATACCAGGTTTTGGACTTGCCAACCCCTCCAGAAAGCGCTTCCCAAAGTGGATCGCTCACATAGTTCAGGTTGTCGTCTGTCACGGTTATGGGCACGGGGTCCATCTCTACCACTCCACCGGCCGTTGATGCCGAGAATTTGATGGTATAATCGCCTTTAAAAGCATATCTGATGGTATCTATAGCGCGATTAGAGCGCCCGGTACCGTAATCCCATATGGAAACAGTCTCCGGCGTGTTGTTTATCAGGATCACCGTATTTCCCCCGGCATCGGCATCGAAATCCTGGATAACTTCAAAATCTATATCCGACTTGTCCAGTTTTTCTCCCAGTTCGTAATCGTTATTCTGACAGGATGTTGCGAGCAGCCCGGTCAGCAATAACATGGACAAAGTATATCTGAAAATTTTCATGTCTTATTTTTTTGAGTTAACTATTACCACCCAGTATTTTGTTGTAATACGCCGTTGGAGAGCGTTATCTGGTTGTTCGGGATTTGTTGCAATCCTCCGGTACTCTCCACATTCTGAGCGGAAATCACCTTGTTGGTCTCCACGCCTCCGTTCAGGACGGTGGTGTTCTCGGCCAGTTCTGCCGCTGCGGTACTGATTCCCTGGCGAAGCAGGTCCCAATACCGGATCCCTTCTAATGCGAACTCCAGCTGTCGTTCCTTCAAAATGTTCTGTGGATTCGCCGGAATGGCCGTAAAATTTTCTTTATAGGCCCTCTGCCGTACCTGGTCAAAATAGGCCTGGGCATTGGAACTGCCCAACTCTGCAGCCATCAACAGCACATCGGCGTATCTCATGACAAAATAGTCCTGAAACTGACCGATCTGGAAATTCTCTCCTCCTACCTCGTCGGTAACACTGTTTCCATCTTCATCAATCACAGGGCTGTATTTTTTGTTGTAATAACCTGTATATTCCCTGTGACCATCTTGTTTGTCATAAGGGATCTCCTCTTCATCAATCGCAATGACACTGGCTCCCCGGCGTGTATCATTTTCATTATAAGCCTTCCACAATTTCGGGTTTACCGTCACCCCCCAACCTCGTCCGTAGGGATAGTGGTCATAGTCCCGCATACCAAACATCACCATCCAGTGATTACCATCCGTGTTCCCATCAAAATCACTGGTATAGGTATGTTTTACGGAGAACACTACTTCCGGGTTGTCTTCACCAGCATAATCTTCGACAGAGGTTGCCGGCCACAGCTTGGCAAAATCATCTACCAGACTGTGCCCGCTATTGGCAATTACATCTTCCAGGTAAGTAAGAGCCTGAGCTTTATTCACCACCCCAACCAGGTCGGAAGCATTGTAGTAGCCTGTATAATACAAGAATACCCTGGCTATCATAGCCTCGGCAGCCCATTTGGTAACCCTTCCGCTCTCTGCCTCGGTATAGGGTTCTTCCGGAAGGTTTTCTGCCGCATAAACCAGGTCTTCGGCTATTACCTTATACACCTCATCAGGATCTGCCTGGGGGATATTTTCGGTGGTCGGTTCGATAATAAGCGGTATGTGGCCCCAGAGGCGTACCATTTCAAAATACAGGTGTGCCCTTATAAACCGGGCTTCCGATTCGTATTGTACTTTTATGTCCGCATCATCACCCCAATCAATATCGGCCATCTTCTGTATCAATACATTACAGCGATATAATGCCCGATAATATTGTATCCAGTTATTTTCATACAGGTTGGCATCGGCAGGCGACCGGGAAATATCAAATTCATCTACAGCCTGGAAGCCATATCCGTCGGAATTACCCGTACCGCCAAAGCAGTTATCCGAAAGCACTTCACTGGCCACGGGAAAGCTCAATCCGCCAATCCCCCCGGAAGCAATCTGCATGCCGTCATAGCATCCTACAAGCGCATAAGAAGCACTGGTGGGGTTATTGTAAAAATTCTCGTCCGTCCCCTCCTGCGGTTCTACGTCCAGGTAATCTTTTGAACAAGCCCCCAATGCCAAGGTACCCAGTATCAGTATATATTTCAAGGAGTTTTTCATCTTTCAAAGTTTTTAGAATTTAACATTTAATCCCATCATAAATGTCCTCGGCCTGGGATAATACCCGAGGTCTACACCCGAAGAAAAGTTATAATCGTCATTCGAAATTCCATATCCGATCTCGGGATCCATACCGTTATAATTGGTAAATGTATAGAGGTTAAGCACAGACGCGTAAACCCTGAACTGGCTGGCAAAGAATTTTTTGTTCAACTTTAGTTTCGCTATATCAAAACCAACGGTCACGTTACTGATCCTCAGGAAGTCCCCGTCCTGTACATAGAGGTCGGAAAAGTTTACCCAGTTCCTGTTGTCTTCAGTAACCCTGGGCACACTATTGGACGAACCGGGGCCGTGCCAGCGGTCCAGGATTGCCGTAGTGTGGTTCGCATACTGGCTGGACTGGTTCCTGTACGATTGTACGATCTGATTGCCTGCTACACCATTGGCCTGCAGGGATAAATCGAAGGCCTGGTAGTCTAATGCGATGTTAAAACCGAAATTGAAATCGGGATTAGGGTCACCGATATTTATCTTATCCAGGTCATTAATACTACCATCTCCGTTCTGGTCTACATAAATAACATCTCCCGGTTGCGCCGAAGGCTGTATTACAGTTCCGTTTGAGGTGTGGTTCAGCACATCCTGCTCGGTTTGAAAAATACCTGCGGTTTCGAGTCCCCAGAAATATCCCAAAGGATACCCGCTCTGCGCCCGGTAAAATTCCGATGAATTGTCAAACAACTGGTTCGCTTCTCCATGAATAATACCGTCTTCCGTGGGGATATTACCCACGGTATTTTTGTTGTAAGCGCCGTTAACTCCTACCGTGAAATTCAGATCTTTAATATTACCGTGGTAATTTAAGGCCAATTCTACCCCTTTGTTTACCACATCTCCGCCATTGATCCAGGGAGCATCAGCACCTGCTGTAGCGAGGATAGGAGGTTTGATCAGCCAGTCTTTGTTGGTCTTCTTGTACCAATCGAAATTGACCGTCAGACTGTTGCGGAACAAGCGGGCGTCAAAACCTATATCTATCTGCTCGGAAGCCTCCCATTTCAGGTCAGGATTGGCATATCTACTCGGATAGGCTCCGGGGGACAGCGCACCTTCTTCATTTCCGAAAATGTAATTGGTATTCGCAAATGTTACAGGCGACAGGTATTGGAAATTCCCCGCATTCTGGTTCCCTACCTGGCCCCAGCTTGCTCTCAATTTAAAGAAGCTTAGCCAGGTAGCATTTCTGAGAAATTCTTCTTCGGTAGCCACCCATCCTGCGGAAACCGACGGGAAATAGCCCCAGCGGTTATTTTCATGGAACTGCGAAGAACCATCTGCCCTGAAGGTGGCGTTTAAAAGGTATTTGTCTTTGTAGGTATAATTCAGCCTTCCGAAATACGACATCCTTTTGTTGATGTTCCTCGGTCCGCCATTTAATGTTATCTGCGCACCGTCGGTGTTCAGGGCATTGTCCAGCCAGGCGCGTTTCAGATCGTCAAAAACCAGGTTCACATTGCTTCCGTACATATAGTTGTCTTCGTACTTGTATGAGGAAGTCCCCATCATAGCTTCGAAATTATGGTTTTCAGCGATATTGAACTTATAAGTCAGCAAGTTATCCCACAACAGGGAGTGTCCTTTGCTCGTAGACTGGCTGGCCGTAGTATAGTTATTGAAATCATAGACGGATAATTGATAGATGGGACTGAAAGCATGTCCCTCATTAGCCGTATAATCGATTCCCAGGCTTGTTCTGAATTTAAGGTTTTTAAGCAATTCGAATTCCAGGTAAACATTACCGACAAGCTTTTGGCTGTTGTTCCTGTTCTGGTTTCCGTAAACCATGGAAGCGTACGGATTTGATTGTCCGGATAACCAGCCTTCACTATCATCGGAAGTGTTATAAAAATTGCCGTTTTCGTCATAAAAAGGCACCAATGGGTTTGTGTTGAATGCCCCTCTTAACGAATTATTGTATTGGTTACCTACACCAACTCCATTGTTTTTAATATAAGCGAAACTGAGGTTTTCCCCAAACGTTACCCTACCATCGTAGAGCTTGTGTTCGGAATTTATCCTGAAGTTATAACGTTCGTAATTAGAAAGGTCCTTTCCGCCTACAATTCCTTCTTCGGCAGTGTAGGATAGTGAAGATGAGAACACGGAATTTTCCGAGCCCCCGGAAACACCCAGGGTATAATTCTGGGTTACCGCATTGTCTTTGAACATGGCACCCATCCAATCCGTACCGCTTCCCATGGCATCGATATCACTATCGCTGAAATAGGGCAGTTTCCCGGAATTTACGGCAGCTTCATTAAGTATACTGGCATATTCTCTGGCGTTGAGCATATCTATTTTATTGGCAACCCTCTGTATACCGTAATATTGGTCGAAGGTCATTTGCAGTTCTCCTTTTTTACCTCCTTTGGTAGTAACCAGCACCACCCCATTGGAAGCCTGTGAACCATAAATGGCAGCAGAGGCGGCATCCTTCAAAATAGAGATCGATTCAATATCGGAATTGTTCAGGTATGAGATATCCCCGGTCAATACACCATCTACCACATAGAGCGGCGCATTACCCCCCGTGGAACCCAACCCCCGGATGACCACATTCAGACCCGACCCGGGCTGCCCGGACGTAGAGGTGATCTGGACCCCCGGGGTTTGTCCCTGCAGGGCTTGCAAAGCATTGGTCGTGCTCTGTTTTTGAAGCTGCTCACCGCCTACCTGCAGATTGGCTCCCGTGACCAGTTCCTTTTTCTGGGTACCATAACCGATAACAACAACCTCATTCAGCTGATCGGCCTGTGCCTGCATGGAAACATTAACGGTACCCTGCCCATTAACAGCCACCGTCCGGGTGGTGTAACCGATATAACTGAACTGAAGTTCGGCGTCCGCAGGAACGGACATCTGGTAATTTCCGTCAAAATCAGTAGTGGTCCCATTGGTGGTCCCTACCACTACAATGCTCACTCCAGGGAGCGGCAAACCGTCTTCTGCGGCGGTCACCTGCCCCTGAACCGTTTGCTCCTGCGCCCGGGCAGGCAAAACGGTTAGACTACTGCATAAAAGCAGCAGACAAAATTGAATTATCCCCGAAGGCTTAAAGCAATAATCCTTTGTCATAATGATTGATTTAGTATTTAAGTTAATAGTCTTCTATACCATTTCTTATAGTTTAACTGACCACAAGTGTAACCAATAATTTCCAATACTGCAATATTTTTTAAGATAATTTTTGTAATTGCTAAAAAAATGAGATATTTATGACCCTATTAATAATAGTTCCACTCCCCTTTTTCATTTACCGGGAAAAACAAGAACTTTGCAGCCTGTTTTGATCGGGCACAACACTTAACTTAAACAGTAAAATAAATGAATAAAAAAGCCATCGATTCCGTGTCTATAAAAGAGATGGACAGTGATGTTGTAGATGCCGTAACCATTGATTGCACCATATTCGGGTTTAATGAAGGGACGCTTGAAGTTTTACTGGTACAACATGCCGAAGGCATAAGCAAAGGAAAGTGGGGATTGCCCGGAGGGTGGATCAAAAAAGAAGAAAGCATCGACGATGCGGCATACAGGCTTTTAAGAGATCTTACCGGAATTGACAATATTTACCTCGAACAGCTAAAAGCTTTTGGCAGCCCGGACAGGTTTCCCCTCAGCCGGGTTATCACCATAGGATATTACGCCCTTATCAAAAAGGAAGACTACCGCTTAACCCCCGGTTTTACGGCTTCCGCTGTTAAATGGTACAAAGTGAAGGAAATCCCCGAACTTATTTATGACCACGCCCAGATCCTCGAAATCAGTCTCAAACGGTTGAAAAGAAGGGTACGCCAGGCCCCGGTAGGTTTTAACCTCCTCCCCGAAAAATTCACCTTGTTGCAGTTAATGCATTTGTACGAAGAGATCCTCGAAGTGGAAATGGACAAACCCAATTTCCGACGCAAGTTCCTCAGAATGAAACTCCTTGTCCCTCTCGACGAAAAGGAAACCGATGTATCGCACCGCGCCGCACAGTTGTATAAGTTCGACCCGAAAATATACGAAAAACTCACCGAAAAAGGGTTTAATTTCGAATTTTGATATAACCTGTTACGGCAAATTATAAGTTGTAAAAGATTGAGAAAGATCGATAGAAGATTGAAGGAGATTAAAGTATACCCAAAATCAATCTCTTTCAATCTACCCGCGTAGTGTCCATCAATCTCCTGTCAATCCTTTGCCATACACTAACAATTGTCAGCACCCGATAACCGAATAACCCGTCAACCAGATAACTTCCCCCCACTTTCCTTTACTACTCTCCATTTTTTGAATATTTTAGCAGCGCTTTTCCCGCGCCGGGTTACCCCGTTGCCGGACGGGCAGGCACAGATCAGTAAAACATGTATACACACTAACACAATTATACACGAACTATGAAGAACACAGCACTGACCGATGTACATACCGCCCTCGGGGCCAAAATCGTTCCTTTTGCAGGATACAACATGCCCGTACAATACGAAGGGGTTAACGCAGAACACGAGACCGTAAGGAACGCCGTCGGGGTTTTTGACGTAAGCCATATGGGCGAATTTATCATCAGCGGTGACAAGGCCCTCGACCTTATTCAGAAAATCTCTTCCAACGATGCCGCCAGGCTCACCATCGGCAAGGCACAGTACAGTTGCATGCCCAACGACAAGGGGGGCATTGTGGACGACCTTATCATATACCGCCTCGGGGAAACCGAATACCTGCTGGTGGTCAATGCCGCCAATATCGAAAAAGACTGGAAGTGGATCGAATCGCACAACACTTTCGGGGCCGATATGAAAGACGTATCAGACCATTATTCGTTACTCGCCATTCAGGGACCGAAAGCTGTTGAGGCCATGCAGTCCATTACCCCGGTCGATCTGGCGTCAATACCTTTCTATCATTTTGAAACCGGAGAATTTGCCGGAGTACAGGATATCATTATCTCGGCCACCGGGTACACAGGCAGCGGAGGCTTCGAGATTTACTGTAAGAACGAAGACGCAAAACAGGTTTGGGATAAAGTGTTTGAAGCCGGGGCCGATTTTGGCATAAAACCCATTGGCCTTGCCGCAAGGGACACCCTGCGACTTGAAATGGGATACTGCCTGTACGGAAATGATATTGACGACACCACATCGCCCATCGAGGCCAAACTGGGATGGATCACCAAGTTTACCAAGGACTTCGTAAACGCCGAAGCACTCAAAAAACAGAAAGAAGACGGCCCGGAAAGAAAACTGGTGGCCTTTGAACTTACCGAAAAAGGCATTCCGAGACAAGGCTATGACATTGTAGACGGCGAAGGCAGTAAAATAGGAAATGTTACCAGCGGTACCATGTCCCCTTCCCTCGGAAAAGGTATCGGCATGGGCTATGTGCCTGCCGAAGTGGCCAAACCGGGAAACACCGTTCACATACAAATACGAAAAAAGGCCGTACCCGCAACCCTGGTAAAACTGCCTTTCTATAAAAACTAACAACACTATGGAGTACCAGCGTATCCTGGAAGAAATTCACGCCGCCCTGAAGGACGTCCCGCAAAAAGGGATGGTAGCTTCCTATATCCCGGAACTCCGGAAAATAGATGCCGACCGTTTCGGGCTTTACCTCCTTACGCTGGACAAACAGGAATTCGGTACGGGACATTTTGATACTCCCTTTTCCATACAAAGCATCTCCAAGGTGCTCTCCCTGGCCAGGGCACTGGAATTTGTAGGCACCGACCTCTGGGAGCGGGTGGATGTGGAGCCATCGGGGAACCCGTTTAACTTCCTCACGCTCCTGGAGCTCGAAAGGGGAATTCCCCGCAACCCCTTTATCAATGCCGGGGCCCTTGTGGTAAGTGATGTGCTCCTCTCCCACTTTGACAATCCGAAAGAAGATTTCCTGAATTACGTCAGGGAACTTGCACAAGACGGTTCAATTTGTTATAATGAAGCTGTGGCCGCTTCCGAAAAAGCTACCGGCTATCGCAATGCCGCGGCGGCCAACCTGTTAAAAGCCTTCGGGAACATGCACAACAAGGTAGAAGACGTACTGGACTTCTATTTTTACCAGTGCTCCCTTTCCATGAGTTGCAGGCAACTGGCCACAACGTTCTATATGTTTGCCAATTCGGGAAAAAATGCGGGCGGCAAAACCTTCATCTCCCCGAGTCAGGTAAAAAGGATAAACGCCGTGATGCTCACCTGCGGGTTTTACGACGAGGCCGGAGAATTTGCCTTCGAGGTCGGCCTCCCCGGAAAAAGCGGCGTGGGCGGAGGCATTGTAGCCGTACATCCCGGGAAGTATTGTATTTCCACATGGGCCCCGGGGCTGAACGAAAAAGGAAATTCCCTGCTGGGCATGCAGGCATTGGAAATGTTTACAACAAAAACAGGATATTCCATATTCTGACACCGATTTGAAGATTGAAAAAGATTGATGTAGATTGCAATACCAATCGGGCAATGGCCTGATAAAGAAAATTAACGTGAAACGGATACCACCACCGGTTACCGGAAGTGCATACCGCCACCTGAAAGACCGGCCTGCCGGCAGGGAACAGGTAACCAGAACCGTAAACCATTATTGTTTTGAGAAGGATATTGATATTAGGAGCAAGCGGATTTATAGGAAGTTCCCTCTACAGGGAACTGTGCCCCTATTACGATACGTATGGCACCTATTTCACCAATACTTCTTATGTGAACAACCAGCATTTCCTGTATTTTAACCTGGAAACCGATCCGGTAGAGTCGCTCATCGAATCCGTAAAGCCCACCTGTATCATATCTGCCCTTCGCGGTAATTTTGAAGAACAGGTTCACCTGCACAAGGAAATAACCACCATCATAGCCAAACGGGGTATCCGCATCATATTCCTCTCTTCGGCCAATGTATTTGATGCGTTCAGCAATTTTCCCTCTTACGAATACGACAAAACCTTATCAGAAAGCATCTACGGCAGGTTCAAAATAAAGATAGAAAACATGCTGCTGCGGCTGCCTGTGTGGCAATACGTTATAGCCCGGATGCCCATGGTATTCGGACCAAAATCGCCCAGGCTTAACGAACTGAAGCAATTTCTCGAAAACCGTGAGGCCTACGAGGTCTTTCCCGACCTGGTGATGAACGTCACCGCTGCCGACAAGGTTGCGCAGCAGGTGCATTATCTCATCAACAGGCACAAGTCCGGCATCTATCACCTCGGAAGCCGGGACCTCGTCCACCACAACGAATTTATACGGGATATCAGTCAAGAGCTCGGATACAAAAAACCGCTTTTCAAAAATGTATATACCCGCAATACCGACAGGTTCCTCGCCGTGCTCCCCAAAGACAACAAATTGCCGGAGCAATTCCAGATCGAGGTCCGTGATGTCATTAACAGTACGGTCCTGCGCTGATCTGCCCTCCGGAAACCTGGCGGTTATATCAGAAAACAAATCGGACTCACGGTAAAATAAGCCCATCACTCCCCGAAGTACCCGGAATACAACCCAAAGTAAGCCCTCCGCATACAAAAGTAAACAGCCCCCGTTAAAAAGAGGATACCCCCCGGCTGACAGCAGCCTCACCCCGTACAAAAGTTCAAAGAAAACACTACAAAGTACCCGGAATACACAGCAAAGCTCCCCCACCCCTTACAAAAGCTTCCTCGCCCCGGGTACGAGCATATTGTCCCCGTTTTAAGTTCTGGTTAACAGGTTATTAAGTTGATTGAGTTATTGAGTTAAAAGCAAAAAGCTCCTCCTTTCAGATAAAGGGAAGTATCCGGACTGACGTTTGTACGGAGGGTTTGAAAACCCGAACCACAGCAAAAAACACAAATACAAGGGAACAACGCAATAACACATGAACCTATTACCCCAATAACCGAATAAATTTCTCCCATTTTTAACACGCCACAAAGTTTATGCTGAAGATCAGACTACAGGGAATTATAAGGCGTAAAGGATTGAGATAGATCGATAGAAGATTGATAGGAGATTGAAGGAGGCTAAAAATCAATCTTCTTCAATCTACCCACGTAGTCCTCATCAATCTCCTGTCAATCTTTTGTTATGCCTGATAAGTATCAGCACTCAATAACCGTATAACAAACACCCGTTTTTATCCAAAACCGAAAAAGACAAATTGGACAATACCACCGAACTTTATATTTTTGTACATTACACCGGAAGAAATACAAAAAACATCTAATAACGAATACTATTTATGGGAAGAGCTTTTGAGTTCAGGAAAACGCGGAAATTAAAAAGGTGGAGTGCCATGGCCAAAACCTTTACCCGCCTGGGCAAGGATATTGTGATTGCAGTGAAAGAAGGTGGCCCCCACCCGGAGACCAATGCGCGATTGCGGGCCATAATACAAAATGCCAAGGCGGCCAACATGCCCAAGGACAATATAGAGCGCGCCATAAAAAGAGCTTCCGACAAAAACACCGAAAACTATAAAGAAGTCCTTTTCGAAGGCTACGGACCTCACGGGATCGCCGTCCTTGTCGAAGCTGCCACAGATAACAACAACCGTACGGTAGCCAACATACGAAGCTACTTTAACAAGTGCAACGGCAACCTGGGCACCAGCGGTTCTGTGGAATTCATGTTCGACCATACCTGTAATTTCCGCATCAATGGCGAAGGAATTGACATTGAAGAACTGGAACTGGAAATGATCGATTTCGGGGCCGAAGAAGTCTTTGAGGATGAAGACGGAATTCTCATCTATGCCCCTTTCGAAAGCTTCGGCGCCATTCAGAAGGAACTGGAAAGCCGGGATATTGAAATCCTCTCTTCAGGATTTGAAAGAATCCCCCAGGTCACCAAAAAGCTGGAACCCGAACAGGTGGCCGATATTGAAAAATTACTGGAAAAGATCGAGGAAGACGACGACGTGCAAAATGTTTATCACACTATGGAGGAATAGCCCGGAGCATTGAAAATTAACACGTTCATTATAACAAAAGCCATCTGTTTTAAAACAAGATGGCTTTTTATAATACAATCAGATGAGTACCTTTAGAAACTGTCTGAATCTTTAGTATACTGATTTGAACAGCGCTCAAAATCACAATCGGATAGTCATTGCGAGAAGCCGACCGAAGGATGCAAAGCCTGTCCTGAGCCCCGCCGAAGGGTGACCATCTCCTCAGGCAAGCAACTACTCCAAAGACATGCACAAACGGCCGGGAGGCTGCCGACGCTTCGCCGGCAGTGACCTGTTTTTGATAACATAATTATTTACAACAGCACAAAACAACTGTCACCCCGGGCGGAATCGAGGGGTTTCTGGCTTACCAGGGCATCTCTACTCCGCTCGGGGTGACAGAAGGTGTCATTACCATTTATATGGTTAACTAAATATTACCTGATGCAATAACGATTTATACTGGTATTCCGAAAAAAATTCAGACAGTCTCTTAATATATTCTTGTAAAAAGGCCTTTCACATTTCCATAACCTCCGCTTCCGGTTATGGTAATATGCCCTGTATTTCCATTTCCGTCATACCCCCAGGCCTGATTATTTATTGCCGAATTATTTGTTACCGTATGCGGAACAGATTGCCCTGCGCTGCCTAATTTAAAACCATTTCCGTCTCCGTTTGAACCATATCCGTTATTACTGGCCGTACAACCTCTGATTGTTACCGTATAAGGCTGGTCATATAAATCCCAGCCATCGTCAGAATTGTGATGTGCAGTACAATCTTCAAATACATTATTTTTTCCTGCCGACAATTTACAAGCATATCCATCTGCATTTTCCCCGCCATTCTGAGGATCATAATTATCGTTTGAATAACACTGCCTGACATAATTATCATGGCTCCCGTTATAAATTTGCAAACCGGAATCCCCATTGTAGGAAGTTGTTACGTTATATACATAATTATGACCTCCGTGCTGAAATACGATCCCGCAATCAGGAGCATTTCTTATAGTCATATTAGTAATATTCCAGTAACTGCCATTTACTTTAACTCCCCAACTACCCGAAGGTTGATTAGAGCAGTTTAAAACTCCCCCGGTGATATTAATTTTTGAACTTGAAGTTCCGCTTCTGGCCAATTCCAGTGTTTGTGTTAAGTATATCGTTCCGTTAATGGTAATAATATCTCCCGGATTAGCCGAGGAAACCGCCGATCTTAAATCCGCTTCAGTAGCCACTGAAATTGATCTGGCAGAAGTGGTTTCCTTTTCTTTTTGAGAAGTCTCCGGTTCGGTAGAAACAACCTCTTCCCCTGAAGAAGTATTCGGTTCGGGAATAAAGGTGTCTTCTTTTTCACATGCAAAGAATGTTAAAATTCCAATCAGTAAGATGAATTTAATTTGGGCTTTCATAATAAAAATGTTTTTGGTTAATTTATTTAATAATCATCTTGATTATTTATTTTAAAAACAATAAGTCATTATTACATCCTTTAAAAAAACTAATAATGTTATCGTTTTATAATTTAGATTTCAATTTTACACGTAAGTAATTAACCACGAATATTGATAGTTTTTACTCCTACATTTGTAAAACTATAAATAAATTAACATCAAAACAAGAAAAATGCAATCGATTACAGGAAAATATTATAAAAACCCGGTAAATTCTGTTCTTTTAACTCAGACACTTTAAAGGGACAGTCTCCATTTTTAATTTTCAAAAGCCCAGTCCATCACAAAATCGTCCATGACGTAGCCGTTACCGATAGGAATGACCTCTTCGGCCGTCTTTTTAAAGCCCGTCCTTTCATAAAAGCCTATAGCCGGGTTATACTTGTTTACATTAAGGGAAAGTACGGTATCGCCCGCTTCCCTTGCCACCGCCACACCCTTTCGGATAAGCTTTTTCCCGACCCCCTTGCCCTGGGCTTCAGGTAAAATATAGATTTTGTGTATTTTCGTTTTTGAAGTGCTCTGATACCCTGTTTCACATCCCATAAAACCGAGGTAAACATCGCCTTCCCCCGCCAGGAAAAAGCGGTGCCCTCTTTCCGTCAGTTGTTCGGTAAGGGAAGTTGTACTGTACATCATTTCCAGCATATAGGCAATCTGCTGTTCTGTCAGGATATCCTTAAACGTATCGGGCCAGGTACGGTAAGCGATCTGCTGAATGAGCGGAACATCCCCGGCAAAAGCTTCACGAATTTCTATCATGGATTTGGTTGTTGGATCTCCCCCGCTTTCGGTATCTCTTTCCGAAGGGGGAGAAATTGGTCGTCTTTTATACGTCATCTCACCATCAAATTACCGCATTGGCACATTATCGCACCAGTTTGCGGGCTTTTTCCTCTATGATCTGCCCCACGGGCTTGTTCTCAATCTTGCTTTCCAGCCAGGAAATAATATCCAGGTAAAGGAATGCCCTTCTTTCATAAGGGTCGTTGTCCAGTTCCTTGAAACGCGCGTGCAGTTTTCTGAACTCCCCTTTCAGCTCGTGCGGATAAATATTCCCGAGGTTTCGAAGGAATTTGATCATTTCTTTCTGAACCTCGTGCAGGTCGTTCATTTTCAGCAAGAATTTATAGGTGCTTTTTAGCTGCACATCGAGGTGATAGTCCATTCCCGCTTCGTAATGGGCCACCAGGCTGAGCACACGGGAAAAACACATCAGGTCCTCACGCATGGTAAGGTTCTTGTTGTCGATGATCTTTTTCAGGTAGGCAATACACATCCTGTTGTCCCCCGCTCCGAAATACATACTGGCGATCTTGTAATAAAAGACCATGACGTGGTGTTCGTCTATCCTGTCGCGGTGTTCCTTCAGCTTTTTCAGGATGTCATCCACCAGTGACAGCCCTTCCTTAAAGGAACCTTCTACAAAATGCAGGTTCAGTTTGTTGGTATAGATGTAGAGAAAGGAAAGCGACAATACATTATCGTTCTTGGGGAATGGTTTGGAAGCAATGACCGTTTCGAGTTTATTCAATACCACTTTAAACTGGGTTTTGTACTTCAGCATAAAGAGCGACTCCATCAGGTAGTTGTTCGCCTTCAGGTAAAACACCGGATTGAGGTAGATCATCTGTTCGTTCTCGTAGAACAGGTCTGTGAGCTTACTGGCATATTTAAAACAGGAAAGGAAATCCTGCGTAAGGAAACTATACCAAAGGTGGGCCTTGTACAACCACAGCCTTTCACGAAACCCCAGGTTTTCCAGCTTGCATTTGGGCAGACGGGAATGAAAGTATTCCGTAATACGCCGGTTTTCTTCATCACTCTTCACATAGCCCGATTTGAGTAAAATACCGTAAAGTTGCAGTGAAAGGTTAGACAGCCGGCTGGCAATAACATTTTGCATGCTCAGCTCCTTGGCCTGTACGGCAAGTTCATCGGCCCGCCCCACTATACTGCGGGTGATATACTGGGTTTCGATAATTTTTTCAAACTCCACGATCTCGTAAGCTATGTTCTTTTCCTGGTTTTCTATGGCAAGGGCTTTCGCCTTTTCCAGTATTTTAAGGCTTTGCCTGTATAACCCCTTGTGATAAAGTATGGTGGCGAAATCCAGCTGTTCGCGGACCTGTATCCTTACATTCTGGTTTACGGGATTCAGGCGGAGGCTCACCAGCACCTGTTTATACAAATGCGCCTTGAGGTTAGATAACTGTTGTTTTTTAACAATACCGCTTTTCAGGATCTCCCTTTCATTATAATCGTGCATTTTGTCCAGCAGGTTAAAAAGAGCCAGGAATTTGGCATCGGCGTTAACGCCTAATCGGTTAACATACAGTTTGAATTGTCTCTTTTCAGACTTGGAAAGGGATTTAATCAAAACAAACAATGAATCTTTTTGTGCATTTGTCATTGTAATAAAATGGGTATTAAAAACCTAATTATCAAATTGTTAAGTTTTATATTTTTTTGTTAAGCATTGTAAAGCACCACAACAGAAACCCTTTGTTTGAATTTGCAAAATATAAATTCGTATTAGAAAAATAAAATTAAGCCTAATAATTTGACATGAGTAAAGAAAAAGTACAAATCTTTGACACAACGCTCCGAGATGGCGAACAAGTCCCCGGATGCAAGCTGAATACCAATCAGAAACTGGTAATCGCTGAGCGCCTGGACGAACTTGGAGTGGACGTCATAGAGGCCGGATTCCCCATTTCCAGCCCGGGAGATTTTACATCGGTCGTCGAAATAGCAAAGTTAGTGAAAAATGCAACGGTGTGCGGGCTCACCAGGGCGGTAAAAAAAGATATTGAAGTTGCTGCGGAAGCCCTGAAATTTGCTAAAAAGCCCCGTATACATACCGGGATAGGCACTTCGGATTCACATATTAAATACAAGTTCAAGGCCACCCGTGAGGAGATCATAGAACGCGCCGTCACCGCCGTAGCCTACGCCAGGACATTCGTGGATGACGTGGAATTCTATGCTGAAGATGCCGGGCGTACCGACAATGAGTTCCTGGCACGTGTATGCGAGGCTGTCGTAGCAGCAGGGGCCACCGTGCTCAACATTCCGGATACCACCGGGTACTGCCTGCCCGAAGAATACGGCGCCAAGATCAAATACCTGCGCGAAAACGTAAAGGACATAGACAAAGCCATTATCTCCTGCCACTGCCACAACGACCTTGGCCTGGCCACTGCCAATTCCATAGCCGCGGTTACTAACGGTGCAAGACAGATCGAATGTACCATAAACGGCGTGGGAGAACGCGCCGGGAATACCTCGCTGGAAGAAGTGGTGATGATCCTTCGCCAGCACCCCACCCTCAATCTCGATACCAATATCAACTCCAGGTTACTGTACGACACCAGCAAAATGGTATCTGAAGGTATGGGCATGCCCGTACAGCCCAACAAGGCCATTGTAGGGGCCAATGCCTTTGCCCACAGTTCCGGTATCCACCAGGACGGGGTGATCAAAAACAGGGAAACCTATGAGATCATAGACCCTGCCGATGTAGGGGTTACCGAATCTGCCATTGTACTCACCGCCAGGAGCGGACGTGCAGCACTGGCCTTCAGGGCCAAAAAGGTGGGGTATGAACTTACCAAACTACAATTGGATGATGTGTACCGGGAATTCCTGAAATTCGCCGACAGGAAAAAAGAGGTACTGGACGATGATATTCATCAGATCATGAATGTGTGTAAAATAACCGAAGCCAGGGCAGTATAAATAAAGGTCAGATTATAAAGCGAATAACTTAAACTAACTATAACTTAAGCATTGTAAAGCATCCCCTTTTTAACCCCCTGAACCCCTAACCTGCCCTCTGGTATGCAACTAAAGTAAAAAAACGAATGAAGAAGACATTATTTGATAAAGTTTGGGACAGCCATGTGGTCGATTCTATAGAGAATGGACCACAAATCTTATATATAGATAAACATTTAATACACGAGGTTACCAGTCCGCAGGCCTTTGCCGAACTGGAACAGCGGGATATTCCCGTTTTTCGTCCGGATCAGATCGTAGCCACGGCAGACCACAACGTGCCTACCCTGAACCAGCACCTGCCCATCAAGGATGCCCTGTCGAGGAACCAGGTGGAACAGCTTACACAGAACTGTGAAAAGCACGGTATTACCCTGTATGGCCTCGGTCATAAATATCAGGGTATCGTTCATGTCATGGCCCCCGAACTCGGAATAACGCAACCCGGGATGACCATGGTATGCGGAGACAGCCACACCTCTACACACGGAGCCTTCGGGACTATTGCTTTCGGTATAGGCACCAGCCAGGTGGCACAGGTATTTGCCAGCCAGTGCCTGCTGTTGTCAAAGCCTAAAAAGATGCGCATAAACGTCAACGGCAAACTGAAAAAAGGCGTACTGCCCAAAGACGTCATTCTCTACATCATAGCTAAGCTGGGTACCAATTCCGGTACCGGGTATTTCGCGGAATACGCCGGGGATGTTTTTGAAAACATGAGCATGGAAGGCCGTATGACCGTATGCAACATGAGCATAGAAATGGGAGCCCGCGGTGGTATGATAGCCCCGGACGAAACCACTTTTGAATATGTAAAAGGAAAAGAATTTGCCCCCGAAGGCGAGGAATTCGATAAAAAAGTAGCCTACTGGAAAACGCTTAAAACCGACGAAGGCGCTGTTTTTGACAAGGAATACACTTTTGATGCCGAAGATATCGCCCCGATGGTCACCTACGGAACAAACCCCGGAATGGGCATTAAAATAGACGGGCACATCCCCGAACTGAACGATGTTTCCTTTGAAAAATCGCTACAGTACATGGGATTTGAAAAAGGGGAAACCCTGCTCGGCAAACCCATAAACTATGTGTTCATAGGAAGTTGTACCAATTCCCGTATCGAGGATTTCCGCATAGCGGCCGATTACATAAAGGGAAAACAGAAAGCCGCCAATGTAAACGCCCTTATCGTACCCGGTTCGCAACAGGTGGCCAAACAGATCGAAGACGAAGGTTTAAAAGAAGTCTTCGAAGAAGCCGGTTTTGTGTTGCGCCAGCCCGGTTGTTCAGCCTGCCTGGCCATGAATGACGACAAGATCCCTGCGGGAGAATATTGCGTATCGACCTCCAACCGGAATTTCGAAGGCCGCCAGGGACAAGGGGCAAGGACCATACTGGCAAGCCCCCTTATAGCAGTTGCAACTGCGGTAAAAGGGGTTATAGCAGCCCCGTATGAAGAAGAAAAAGTAGCCGCTTTAGCGGATTAACGTATATTAATTTAACGTAGAGACACACGGCCGTGTGTCTCCAACGAGAAGGGATAATAAGCCCAAAAAGATTAAAAATGGAAAAATTCATAACCCATACCTCAAAGGCAATACCATTGCCCATAGAAAATATAGATACCGACCAGATTATTCCGGCCCGTTTCCTCAAGGCCACAAACAAGGCCGGGTTTGGCGAAAACCTTTTCCGGGACTGGCGATATAACAAGGACGGCTCCCCGAACGCGTCCTTTACCCTCAACGATAGCCGGTATAGTGGTACCATTCTTATTGCCGGGGATAATTTCGGCTGCGGTTCCAGCCGGGAACACGCGGCATGGGCATTGGCCGACTACGGACTAAAAGTCATCGTGTCCAGTTATTTTGCCGATATATTCAAGGGAAACGCGCTGAACAACGGGCTGTTACCCGTACAGGTCTCTCCCGAATATCTAAAGGAACTGTTCGCTGCCGTAGAAAACGATCCCGAAACGGAAATACTGGTAAACCTGGAAGAGCAGTACATTACCCTGAAAAATTCTGACAAAAAAGAAGCTTTTGAGATCGATGCCTATAAAAAATTGTGCCTCCTCAACGGGTATGACGATATTGATTTTCTCATCAGCAAAAAGGACAAAATAAAAGATTTCGAAAAAGAATTAAAACCGCAGACATGAAATTGAACATTGCACTTTTACCGGGGGATGGTATCGGACCGGATGTTGTTGTACAGGCCGTAAAATCCCTGCAGGCCGTGGCCGAAGCCTTTGGCCATACCTTCCACTTTGAAGAAGCCCTGGCCGGGGCCATAGCTATTGACAAAACGGGAGACCCGCTGCCGGACGAAACCCTGGAGCTGTGTAAAAAATCGGATGCCGTACTTTTCGGTGCGATAGGAGATCCCAAATACGATAATGATCCCAAGGCCAAAGTGCGTCCGGAACAGGGATTGCTGAAACTCAGAAAGTCACTCGGACTTTTCACCAATATCCGCCCCATAAAAGCTTTTCCCACACTCATCGACAAATCGCCCTTAAAGAAAGAGATCATCTCCGGAACCGACTTTACCATATACAGGGAACTCACGGGAGGGATCTATTTCGGGGAGAAAAAGCTGAGCGAAGACGGTACCGTAGCTTCCGACCTTTCCGAGTATTCCGAAGCCGAAATAGAACGCATTGCCCACCTGGCCTTCAAGGCCGCCAGGAGCAGGAGAAAAAAACTGACCCTGGTAGACAAGGCCAATGTACTGGAAACCTCCAGGTTATGGCGCAGGGTGGTTACCGCACTGGGAAAAAGTTACCCGGACGTGGAACTGGACTTCCTTTTTGTGGACAATGCCGCCATGCAGATCATACTTAACCCCAGCCAGTTTGATGTGATCCTCACGGAAAACATGTTCGGCGATATCATCTCCGATGAAGGCAGTGTCATTGGCGGTTCCATCGGATTACTGGCCTCTGCCTCCGTAGGAACCGACAATGCCATGTTCGAACCCATTCACGGCTCTTATCCGCAGGCCAAAGGTAAAGACATTGCCAACCCGGTGGCGTCCATCCTTTCGGCAGCCATGCTACTGGAACACTTTAACCTCAGGGAAGAGGCCGAAGCCGTAAAATATGCCGTAGAACGATCGCTGGAACGCGGTGTGGTGACTCCTGACCTGGACAAGGACAGTAAATACGGCACCAACAAAGTGGGTGATTTTATAGCTGATTTTATCCTCCATGCCGAGGATACCACCCAAGTGAACAAGGAAAACATAGAATTTGGGCAGTCTACTATTATATAACAATTTGATTTAGCTAACTAAAACTTTCCCAAAGAGAAAACCCGGCTTTTAAAAAAACCGGGTTTTTGTTTTATAAACCATACATGTTCTCTTCCTTTTCCGCTTTTGCTTTTAAAGGATATAATCGGTATTTACAAAGTTAGACGCCTTGCTGTCCAGTAATTCATTTAAAATAGCCTTGTTATACGCATTGTCTTTAGAGGCCACAAAGGTACGCACGGAGAAAGAACGCAGCGCATCGTGCACGCTAAGTGTGCTTACGGCCGAATCTTTTCTCCCCGTAAAAGGATAAACATCCGGACCGCGCTGGCACGAACTGTTCAGGTTAACCCGGCATACCAGGTTGACCAGCGTATCGATAAGCTGCGCCAGGGTCTTAATATCCTGCCCGAACAGGCTTACCTGCTGCCCGTAGTTGGAATCGGCCATGTCATTAAGCGGCTCTGCTATACTTTTAAAAGACAACACAGGGATCACCGGACCAAACTGCTCTTCCTGATAAACCTTCGAATTTTTACTTACGGGATAGAGCACCGCCGGGAAAATATAATTTTCTGTCCGCTCCCCGCCTTTTTCATTGATGATCTTTGCCCCTTTGGCCACGGCATCATCTATAAGTCCCTGTATGTAGTCGGGTTTGCCGGGCTCCGGCAACGGTGTAAGCATTACCCCGGGTTCCCAGGGGTTCCCGAACTTCAGTTCGTCCACACGTTTGGCAAATCTTTTATTGAATTCGTCCACCACATCCTCATGCACATAAAGCACTTTGAGTGCGGTACACCGCTGGCCGTTGAACGATAGTGTTCCGGAGATACATTCATCAATGGCCAGGTCCAGGTCGGCATCAGGCAGTACAATGGCCGGATTTTTGGCTTCCAGTCCGAGTACCAGCCGGAGCCTGTTCTTATTGGGGTGCTGATCCTGCAGGGCTATCGCAGATTTACTGTTTCCTATCAGTGCCAAAACGTCTATTTCGCCAGTTTTCATTATAGGAGCGGCCACTACTCTTCCCCTGCCGTAAATAATATTCACCACACCTTTGGGAAAGCTGCTCCTGAAGGCTTCCAGTAACGGGGAAATGAGAAGTACCCCGTGTTTTGCCGGCTTAAAGACCACAGTGTTCCCCATGATGAGGGCAGGAATGAGCAGGGCAAAAGTTTCGTTCAGCGGATAGTTATACGGTCCCATACAAAGCACCACACCAAGCGGCCCCCGGCGAATGTGCGCATACACACCCCCGTGTTTCTTAAAACGGGCGCTGTCGCGGTCCAGTTGCTTGTAATCTTCAATGGTATCATAAATATACTCTACCGTCCTGTCAAATTCCTTTTCAGAATCGGGCAGGTTCTTTCCTATTTCCCACATGAGGAGCCGTACGACTTCTTCGCGTCTGGTTTTCATCTGGGCAACAAACTTTTCCATGCACGCAATCCTGTCCACCACCTTCATGGTAGGCCATAGTCCCTGGCCTTTATCATACGCATTACTGGCGGCTTCCAGGGTTTCCAGCGCGGAAGCTTCATCCATATTGGGTACCTGCCCCAACAAAGTGGGACCATACGCCCCGTTTTCGTTTTTTGTCCGGATGGAAGAATACACTTCGGCAAAATCACCTTCCCATTTTTTAAGTTCGCCATTGGCCAGGTAGGTATCTTGATGTATTTTATTTTTTATCCTGAATTCGTCTTGTACGGTTTGCATATTTAAAATTAATTGATTAGTCAATAAGATTAATGTGAGATCGTGCTAAAAAGTTGTGGATAACGCAAAATTATTGCAATGTTCTAATACGGGAATGAAAAGGTATTGTACATTACAGGTTACACGTGGCAGGTTCCTTTACTTATTACGCATAGAAACGCGGAGTATCTCAAAGAAGCGCAAAGATTTTCAATGTATTTCAAAACGTTTCTTCAGGCAATACAATATCTGAATAAACTTCGCGTAACTTACAACATCTTATAATGAACAGTTCAAGGCTCCACAACCTTAAATTCCGATTTTTTTCGGTATAATTCCCGGGGCTTATAGTCCGGGGGCTTACGTCACCTGTCTAACAATACCCGTCATTTTTGGTTGTGATCCGCAATGTATCAACCGGGCAATTAGAGCAATTGACAAATTCACGCATTGCCGAACTGGCTCATTACCGGATTTTATACTAAAAACTGGAACAAATCGGGTTTATTGTTCAGATAATCCCCGTAAAAGTGCCGGGTTTTCATTCGCTCTATCAAAGGTAACAAATCCTTTTCACTTTTGAGTTCAATCCCTACCACTGCAGGAGCGTCTTCCCGGCTGTGTTTTTTAGTATACTGAAAATGTGTAATATCATCATTGGGCCCGAGTATTTCCGCCACAAATTCCTTCAGCGCCCCGGCACGTTGCGGAAACCGTACAATAAAATAGTGTTTGAGGTTGGCATACAGCAACGCCCGTTCCTTGATCTCTGCCGTACGGGTAATGTCATTATTACTTCCGCTGACCACGCAAACCACATTTTTCCCCCTGATCTCTTCCTCATACTGGTCGAGCGCAGAGATTGTAAGCGCCCCTGCAGGTTCTACCACGACAGCATCCTTATTGTACAAATCTAAAATGGTCTGGCAAACCTTACCTTCGGGTACCGTTATCATATCGTGAAGAAATTGTTTACATATTTCAAAGGTTTTGTCGCCCACACGTTGTACTGACGCACCGTCTACAAATTTTTCTATTTCGGTAAGTTCGGTATTCGCATTATTCCGGATGGACATGCTCATGGAAGGTGCTCCTTCGGGCTCCACCCCTATGATCTTGGTTTTTGAGGACAAAACACTGAAAATAGAAGAAACCCCGGAAGCAAGCCCTCCCCCGCCTACGGGAACAAAAAGATAGTCTATGGACATGTTGGCCTGTTCCAGGATTTCGAGTCCGACCGTAGCCTGGCCTTCAATGACCTTTTCATCGTCGAAAGGGTGCACAAAAGTCTTGCCCAATCGTTTACATTCGATAAGCGCCGCTTTATTGGAGTCGTCAAAAGTATCTCCTTGAAGTACGATATCGATCTGGTCTTCCCCGAACATTTTCACCTGCCTTATCTTTTGCTTTGGTGTGGGAGCGGGCATATAAATGGTTCCTTTTATTCCCAGTTTATTGCAGGACATGGCCACACCCTGTGCATGGTTACCTGCACTGGCGCATACTATTCCCCTGGCTTTTTGATCTTCCGACAGGGAGCGGATCTTGTTATAAGCCCCCCTGATCTTGTATGATCGTACTACCTGTAAATCTTCCCTTTTCAAAAAGACATTGGCATCGAACTCCCTGGAATAAGTAAGGCTATGCGTCAAAGGAGTGTTGACTGCAACCCCCTTCAGGGTCTTTGCCGCTTCCTTTACCTGTTCCACTTTTGGTATGTATTTCGTTGTCACGTCCATAAATCCTCAATATGTTTGTAGTTAAATAATTGCCTGTATTTTTCCGGACACAGGCAGGCCCGTTTATTTAATGGCTCCGAAGGCCGCAAAACAGCTGTTTTTGTGTAATATTTCCATTGAACCGAAGCCTGTTTTTTTCATCAGTTCGAGTTGAAAGTTTACCGAACGGGGCGTATCTTCTTTTTCTATGTATGCAAACACTTTTTCCTGATAGTCCTTCCCTCCCATCTGTTCCAGGTACGTGCCGTATTCCCGCCAGAACATGGCATTTATTTCCTTTGCATCGTGTACGACAAGATCGGATATCCAGAAGCTGCCTCCCGGTTTGAGCATCCTGTAAATATTTTTAAACACCTTTTCCCAGTCTTCATCTTCCCGTAAATGGTGCAGCACGGCGCCGGCCAGGACAATGTCAAAATATTCATCCGGGAAGTCTGCCGCGCGTATATCGCCGTGAAAAACATCGACCTTCCCCCTTGTGTTCATTTTTATACGGGCCTCGGCCCTCTCAAGCATCGGAAGCGACAAATCTACCAGCGTGCAGTTAAGGTCCGGGATCTTGGACAGCATTTTCAGCGTATAATTTCCCGCACCACAGCCTATATCAAGCAGATTTTTCGCATCTGAACTGACGCTCCGGGCCGCTTCGGTTATCCATTCCAGGGTAACAGGGGCATCTATGGTTGATTGTTGCCCGGTGTCCAGGTTGGAAAAACGCTCCACATCCCCGTCGAACCGCTGCCTTATCTCCTCGTTGGTGGATTTTTGTTTAAAATCGGTTTCCATGGTTTATTGACATCTCCGTTAATTGTCCGGTCCACATTGTTCAAAAGACCAACTCCGGTTAGTCTGCCCTCATGACAAACTAACCGGAATCAACCTTGTATAAGTCCCGGACACAATCAGGCAATTTACATCCTGATCGTACAACACATGACAGTGCGGTCTTAAACGATCTTTTTCATCTCTGTCATGGAAGAACGCAGGAATGCCCCCACTTTTTCCACAGGATGGTTCCTTATCTGATCGTTGACCTTAATGAGTTCCCGGTTATCTACAGCATTGCCGCTTCCGAACGATTTCCCGATAACATTGCTGTCAATTTTCTTCATGAAATCTGCCAGCAGCGGCTTACAGGCATGATCGAACAGGTAGCAACCGTACTCTGCCGTATCTGAGATCACACGGTTCATTTCAAAAAGTTTTTTACGTGCAATGGTATTGGCAATGAGCGGTGTTTCGTGCAGGGATTCGTAATAGGCCGATTCTGCAATGATCCCGGCTTCGGTCATGGTTTCGAAAGCCAGTTCCACACCCGATTTCACAAAAGCGACCATCAGCACGGCATTGTCAAAATATTCCTGCTCTGAAATAGGCTCGGAAGTGATTTCCGTTTTCTCAAAAGCAGTTTCTCCCGTAGCTTTTCGCCACGACAGCAGGTTTTTGTCATCATTGGCCCAGTCTTCCATCATCGTCTTGGAGAAATGGCCGCTCATAATATCGTCCATATGCTTACAGAATAAAGGCTGCATGATTTCTTTAAGCTCTTCCGACAAACGGAACGCTTCGATCTTGGCCGGATTGGACAGTCTGTCCATCATGTTGGTAATACCGCCGTGTTTCAGGGCTTCTGTTATGGTCTCCCAGCCGTATTGCACCAGTTTGGCTGCATAGCCCGGTTCAATGCCTTTTTCCACCATTTTGTCAAAGCTCAGGATCGATCCCGTTTGCAGCAATCCGCACAGGATGGTCTGTTCTCCCATCAAATCCGATTTTACCTCGGCCACAAAGGAGGAACGCAGTACGCCTGCCCGGTGACCTCCCGTAGCAGCAGCGTAGGCCTTCGCCTGTTCCAGTCCTTCTCCTTTAGGATCATTTTCCGGGTGAACGGCAATCAGCGTAGGTACCCCGAAACCTCTTTTATATTCTTCCCGAACCTCGGAACCGGGACATTTAGGCGCCACCATGATCACGGTAATGTCTTTACGGATCTGCATGCCTTCTTCCACAATGTTAAATCCGTGGGAGTATGACAGGGTCGATCCTTCTTTCATATGCGGCATTACCGTACTGATCACCGATGAGTGCTGCTTGTCCGGTGTAAGGTTACACACCATATCGGCAGTGGGGATGAGCTCCTCATAAGTACCTACCTTAAACCCGTTTTCCGTTGCATTCTTATAGGACGGTCTTTGTTCCTTGATGGCAGACTCTCTCAGGGCATAAGAGATATCCAGTCCGGAATCCCTCATGTTCAGTCCCTGGTTCAGTCCCTGGGCACCACATCCTACGATTACTATTTTCTTTCCTAACAGTTTTTTCACACCTTCACTGAACTCAGACCTGTCCATGAATTCACATACTCCTAATTGTTGTAATTGAAGCCTCAACGGAAGCGTGTTAAAGTAATTTGCCATTTTATTGATCTGTTTTTGATTTTTAATTTTAATTCATCTGTATTTTTGCGCCATACGATCGTGCGACTTTACGTGGAAGAATCCACAGGTAGCTACGCATTCTGAAATTCTTTCAGCAAAGCGGATATGTTCATCTCCGTCTTGGACACGGCTATCCGCCCGGAGCGCACGAACTGCATAATACCAAAAGGTGCCAGTTCATCGTAGAGGGCATCGGTTTCGTGACGCCTTCCCGTTTTTTCTATAACAAAAAACTCCCGGGCTACAGTGACGATATTGGCATTGCTCTGCTTAATGATGTTCTGTATCTGTCTTTCGTCAAACAAAAGGCTGGATTTTATTTTGAACAGGGCGGTTTCCTGATAGATGGTCTCTTCATCCGTATGGTAATAGGCCTTAATCACTTCGATCTGTTTTTCTATCTGACCTACGATCTTCCGCACCTGGTCTTCGTCCATGTCGGCAACAATGACAAACCGGCTGACATTTTCTATTTCACACTCTGAAACAGTAAGACTCTCTATATTGATGTGCCGCTTTAAAAATATGGCTGATATCCGGTTCAGCAGCCCTATGTTGTTTTCCGAATATACGGAAACAGTATATGATTCGTTCATTTTAGTTTCTTGTTTTGCCACTAATACACTAATGTTCTTTGTCTTTTACACTTGGTGTCGGAGCTTTCTTTTAATACATTATCTCATTATCAAATTATTCCAGCCTGCAATCCGACACAGAAGCCCCCGACGGTACCATAGGGAATACATTATCTTCTTTCTCCACACAAACTTCAAGGAAGTAGGCTTCTTCCGATGCTATCATTTCATTGACGGCTTCATCCAGTTCTTCGCGTTTGGTCACTCTTCTCGCCGGAATATGGTATCCTTTGGCAATGGTGATGAAGTCCGGGTTAATAAGTTCGGTGGAAGCATACCGTTTATCAAAGAACAGCTGCTGCCATTGACGTACCATACCGAGAAAATCGTTATTGAGCACCACGATCTTCACCGGAACACGGGTCTGGAATATGGTACCGAGTTCCTGTATGGTCATCTGGTAACCGCCATCCCCGATAATGGCCACGACTTCCCTTTTGGGGGCTCCCATTTTGGCTCCTATGGCCGCGGGAAGCGCATACCCCATGGTTCCCAGTCCCCCGGAAGTAATATTACTCTTGGTCCGGTTAAATTTCGCATAACGGCAGGCGATCATCTGGTGTTGCCCCACATCCGAAACCACGATGGCGTCTCCGCCGGTACGTTTGTTTATCTTTTCGATCACCTCTCCCATGGTCAGTTTTTCCTTTTCCGGGAAAAGGTCGTTTTTGATTACCTTATCATATTCGATCGCCTGTTTATCCTTAAACTCCCGGTGCCAGGCCTCGTGTTTGTTATCATTTATAAGGGGAAGCAAATGCTCCAGTGTTTCCCTTACATCCCCGAGCACGGCAACATCGGTTTTTACGTTCTTGTCGATCTCCGCAGGGTCAATCTCAAAATGCACTACCCTGGCCTGTTTGGCATAGGTACTGAGATCGCCGGTAACCCTGTCGTCAAAACGCATTCCCAGGGCGATCAGCACATCGCATTCGTTGGTGAGAAGATTGGGCGCATAATTACCGTGCATCCCTACCATTCCCGTATGAAGCGGATGTTCTGTAGGCAAAGCGGAAAGTCCCAGCACAGTACTCGCCGAAGGGATCCCCGATTTTTCGATCAGCGCTTTCAATTCGGTTTCGGCCTTTCCAAGGATAATCCCCTGGCCAAATATGATAAACGGCTTTTTGGCACTGTTGATGAGTGCCGCAGCTTCTTCTATACGTGCGGGATTGATCTCCGGTTTCGGTTTATAGCTTCGTATCGCGGTACATTTTTTATAGGAAAAATCAAATTCTTCGAACTGAGCGTTTTTGGTAATATCTATAAGCACCGGACCGGGACGGCCGGAGCGCGCAATGTAAAATGCCTTGGCAAGGGCCGTAGGGATTTCCGACGCCCTGGTCACCTGATAGCTCCATTTGGTCACGGGAGTGGAAATACCGATAATATCGGTTTCCTGGAACGCGTCCGTCCCCAGCAAATGACGTGCTACCTGACCGGTTATGCACACCATCGGCGTAGAATCGATCTGGGCATCGGCGATCCCGGTAATGAGATTGGTTGCCCCCGGACCGGAAGTAGCTATGGCAACCCCCACTTTCCCGGTGGCCCTGGCATATCCCTGTGCCGCGTGTGCCGCCCCCTGTTCGTGACGGGTGAGCACATGGTGCAGTTTATCCCGAAACTTATACAATTCGTCATAAACAGGCATAATGGCTCCTCCGGGATAACCGTAAATAAGGTCTGCGCCTTCCTCCAGAAGACACCGGATCACGGCTTCCGCCCCGCTAACCTTCATCTTTGCCGTAGTTGCCGTTTCTACTAATCTTTCTTTTAATGTTTCCATATTAATGTTTGTTGTAACGCCAAATCTGCACGATCGCATGTTCACGATAATAAATATCCGCGGGAACGCACACCCGTGCGTCTTCACAGGTAATTAAAACTCGTCCGTAACACATCCCCGGGAGGCAGACGAAACTGTTTTGGCGTATTTGTACAATATTCCTTTTTTTACTTTTAACGGCGGTTGTTGCCATTTGGCTTTCCGCTCTTTGAGTTCTTCTTCCGAAAGATTGACATCTATAGTATTTTTTTCTGCGTCTATCGTGATAATATCCCCGTCTTCCACCAGGGCTATATTACCACCTTCCTGAGCTTCGGGAGCAACGTGCCCCACTACAAAACCGTGAGACCCTCCGGAAAACCGTCCATCGGTGATAAGCGCCACATCTTTGCCAAGCCCCGCTCCCATAATGGCCGACGTAGGTTTGAGCATTTCAGGCATTCCCGGGCCTCCTTTGGGACCTTCGTAGCGGATAATCACCACATCTCCTTTCTTCACTTTGCCGTCCTTTATACCGGTATTGGCTTCATCTCCCCCGTTAAACACCTTAGCCTTACCGGTAAAATTCAACCCTTCTTTCCCGGTGATCTTGGCAACCGCCCCTTCTTTGGCGAGATTACCGTAAAGAATACGGATATGCCCCGTTTCCTTGATCGGCCGGTCCAGCGTCCTGAGAATATCCTGTCCTTCTTCCAGGTCGGGAAGCCCGGCAAGGTTTTCGGCCAGTGTTTTCCCGGTTACAGTAAGGCAATCGCCGTGAAGCATTCCTTCTTTCAGCATATATTTCAAAACCGCAGGAACCCCGCCTATCTTGTGCAGGTCCTCCATAACATACTTTCCGCTGGGCTTCAGGTTGGCCAGTAAAGGTGTATTATCACTTATCCGTTTAAAGTCGTCCAATGTAAAATCTACTTCCGCTGCATTGGCTATGGCCATAAAATGCAGTACGGCATTCGTAGACCCTCCCAGGACCGTTACTGTGCGAAAGGCGTTCTCCAGCGACTTCCGGGTTACTATATCTCTGGGTTTAATATCGTTCTCCAACAGGTTCCGCAACACTTTCCCCGCCGCAATACAGTCTTCCTTTTTACCGTCGTTAACCGCCGGGATAGAGGAATTATAAGGCAATGACATTCCCATGGCCTCTATTGCAGATGCCATGGTATTGGCGGTGTACATACCACCACATGCGCCCGCACCAGGACATGCTTTATGAATTATACTTTTGTAATCTTCTTCACTGATGCTTCCGGCAACCTTACTCCCCCAGGCTTCGAAAGCAGAAATAATGTCGAGTTTTTCACCTTTGTGACATCCGGGGGAAATAGTTCCTCCATAAACCAATACGGAAGGGCGATTCAGGCGTAACAGCGCCATTAATGCCCCGGGCATGTTCTTATCACATCCTACCACGGTGACCGCTCCGTCATAACTCATCCCCTGGACGACCGTTTCAATAGAGTCGGCTATGAGATCCCTGGAAGGAAGTGAATAACGCATTCCCTGTGTTCCGTTGGAGATACCGTCACTTATTCCGATGGTGTTAAAAATAAGTCCTACAAGGTCGGCTTCTTCCGTACCTTTTTTTACATACTCGGATAAACCGTTAAGATGCATGTTACAAGGATTTCCTTCATAACCTGTGCTCGCAATGCCAATCAGCGGTTTCTTCAAATCGTCATCGCTCAGGCCTATGGCGTGTAACATTGCCTGCGCGGCAGGTAGTGTAGGATCTTGGGTAACTTGTTTACTATACGTGTTTAACATTATTTAATAAAAATTTATTTTCCCTGTTATACTTTACGATCAGCTAAATTATTTGATATAAAATCTCCAGTTTTTTAACATTATCCCTGTTTTTTAAACTCAACACCCACTGTTGGTATTTACGATACTGATTTACAGAATTTTATATCACTTCTTCTTATCATATCCAAAATGAAAGAAAAGTCGAAAAACAAAGGGCCCGTATCTTCCTTCCGGTTGATACAGGCCCTTTTTAGCGGCATATCATTACTGTATCAACTCCGGAGGAAGTGAATAATGACAATACCGATAATGACTATTCTTTGTATCATTTTTACAGGTCGTTTTCTTAGAATCAAAATAAAAAGCCTTCCCTGGGGATCAAGGGAAGGCTTTGTGCAAAATATTGTTTGGCATACCATCCCAGGTCAAGGTGAAATAATCACCACGACAATGACAGCAATGATATGAATGAAATTCCTTTTCATTTCTCGTACAATATTAATACGTTTTTTTCGGAAATAAAACACCTCCTCATAATTTTTACAGGATTCGTAAAAAAATACACGGACACCTTCGTAATTTCCGGTTATTCATCAAATACATTACGACTATTGCAGAACGTATTTCCATGAGCATTGGCAAACGGATATTTAATGAAGTAACGCAATGGGTTCAGAGGGGTTAAAACAAAACCTTCCTCCATATCATCTGCAGGAAGGCGGAGTTCTTCAGTTTTTATCCCCCAGCAGAGGAACAAAACGAAATTCCCCGTATTCCTTTTTCTCAAATTCCTTGGCAGATTTACGGGTAAACATGGTCATTACCTGGATCATCTCCCCTACGGGAATAACCAGCCGCCCTCCTACTTTCAGTTGAGCAAGCAGGGCCCTGGGCACTTCCGGTGCCCCTGCTGTAACAATAATACCGTCAAACGGAGCTTCTTCTTTCAACCCTTTATACCCGTCGCCGAAGATCAATTTCTTGGGGCGGTATCCCAGTTTAGCTAAAAACAAATTGGTCCTTTTAAACAACTCCAGTTGCCGTTCAATGGAATACACCCGGGCTTTCATTTCCAGCAACACTGCAGTCTGGTATCCGCTTCCCGTGCCTATTTCCAGTATTTTATCACCCTGGGAAACATTTAACAATTCTGTCTGAAACGCCACAGTGAACGGTTGTGAGATGGTCTGTCCAGCTGCAATGGGAAAGGCCTTGTCCTGATAGGCGTGATCTTCAAAACTACTGTCCATAAAAAGGTGCCGGGGTACTTTTCTTATGGCATCCAGTACTTTTTTGTCCTTAATTCCCTTTTCTGCAACGGTTTCGGCAAGCCTGTTTCTCTTTCCTCTATGTCTTAAGGTATCTTTCAAGGTTGTGTGATGTTAGCGCAGGTAAAGTTACGACGAAAAATAAACTGGGCAAGAAGGAACGAAAAGTCCATAGCAAAAAATATTTTACTCCCAAACGGAAAGGCATTTTTACAACCGTATGCCGTGATCGATCAAAATAACTGCCGGACACGGCATAGCAGACATTTTACCATAATCCCGGGATAATATTGGTCATATTTCCGTGAATAACCTTATTTTTGTTCAAAACATTTAATTCTATGCTTAAAGCCGGAGTTCTGGGTGCCGGGCACCTGGGAAAAATTCACCTGCGATTACTCAATCAATCCGACAAATACGAGTTGGCCGGTTTCTACGACCCCAACCAGAAAAATGCGCACAAAGTTTCCAAAGAATTCGGATATACTTCGTTTTCTTCTGTAGACGAGCTGATCGATGCCGTTGATGTCGTAGATATCGTAACCCCTACCCTTTCCCATTACGACTGCGCTAAAAAGGCCCTTGAAAAAGGCAAACATATTTTCATAGAAAAACCCATTGCCAATACCATTGAAGAAGCCGAAGAAATCATAGCACTTGCCGAAAAACACGGCGTTAAGGGACAGGTGGGCCATGTGGAACGGTTCAATCCGGCCTTTACCGCAGTGAAGGACAAGATCAGCAATCCCATGTTTATAGAAACGCATCGCCTTGCGGAATTCAATCCCAGGGGCACCGATGTTCCTGTGGTGCTGGACCTGATGATACACGATATTGATATTATCCTGAGCCTCGTCAATTCCCCGGTAAAGCACATCAATGCCAGCGGCGTTTCGGTCATCAGCAATTCCCCGGATATCGCCAATGCCCGTATTGAGTTTGAAAACGGATGTGTGGCCAACCTTACGGCGAGCAGGATCTCCCTGAAAAACATGCGTAAATCCCGGTTTTTCCAGCGCGACGCCTACATTTCCGTGGATTTCCTGGAAAAACAGGTGGAAGTGGTGAAAATGAAGGACGCCCCGAAGACCTCTGATGAATTTGCCCTGATCCTCCAAAATGCGGAAGGTATAAAAAAACAGATTTATTTCGAAAACCCCAAGATAGTTCCCAATAACGCTATCCTGGACGAACTGGAGACTTTTGCCGATGCCATTGCGAACAATACCACCCCTATTGTTACCCTGTCACAAGGGAAGAATGCACTGAAAGTGGCCATGGAAATCATTGCGAGTTTTTGATTCCGGATGCTTCTTCCTGGGAAAACGCTACGGCATTTTATATTCCGAAAACAATCATTACACTTAAACACATAAAAACAGAACATGAAAAATATAGCAGTTATCGGCGCCGGAACCATGGGCAACGGTATAGCCCATACTTTTGCACAGTTCGGCTTTAAGGTTCGGCTCATTGACATTTCTGAAAAAGCACTTGCGGCAGGTATGACCACCATAGGTAAAAACCTGGACCGCATGATAAAAAAGGAGGCCATCACCGAGGAAGATAAAAAACAGACTCTGGACAATATCCACACCCTGACGGATATGAAAAAGGGGACAGCGCATGCGGAATTAGTGGTAGAAGCCGCCACAGAAAACCTGGAACTGAAACTGGATATTTTCCGTAAACTGGACGAATGCTGCCCGGAAGACACCATCCTTGCCACAAACACTTCTTCCATTTCCATAACGCGGATAGCTTCTGTAACAAAACGGCCGGAACAAGTGATCGGAATGCACTTTATGAACCCTGTGCCCATTATGAAACTGGTGGAGGTCATCCGCGGATACAGCACCTCCGATGAAACCACCAAAACCGTTCTGGAACTATCGGGAAAACTCCGTAAAACACCGGTTGAAGTCAATGACTATCCGGGCTTTGTGGCCAACCGCATCCTCATGCCGATGATCAACGAGGCTGTTGAAACCCTGCATAGCGGTGTGGCCGGAGTAAAAGAGATTGACACTGTAATGAAACTTGGTATGGCCCACCCCATGGGCCCTCTCCAACTGGCCGATTTTATCGGACTGGATGTATGCCTGTCTATCCTGAATGTGATGTACGACGGGTTCAAAAACCCGAAATACGCCCCCTGCCCCCTGTTGGTAAACATGGTAACCGCAGGCAAACTGGGCATAAAATCAGGCGAAGGGTTTTACGATTATTCCGAAAGCAAAAAAGCCGAAAAGGTATCCGGAATATTTTCGCAGAAAAGATAAATCCTCTGCGGAGACGCACGGCCGTGCGTCTCCGCGGGATAGGATATCTGTTAGATAGACAAAAACCATCCTTCCCCGGTCGTTATTGTACAGGCCTATTTTAATTTGGCAAAACCTGATTTTTACCTTCATGGCAACAATACATCCCTTCAAAGCTGTTCGTCCCACCAAAGACAAGGCAAGCCTGGTGGCCTCCCGTTCTTATGAAAGCTATTCCAAAAAGGAAAGAGAAGCACGGTTAAAATACAACCCGTATTGCTTTTTGCACATTATAAATCCCGGTTATAAATATCACCGGGAAGTCTCCGGGGAAAACCGTTTTAAACTCGTGCGGAACAGATATCTCGAATTCCGGGAAGACCACATTTTTATACAGGATGAAACCCCCTCTTTCTACATCTATAAACAGAAGACCAGAAAACATACGTTCTGTGGTATTTTGGGAGGGGCAAGTGCAGAAGATTACAAAAACAATGTCATTAAAAAGCACGAAGCCACCATACAATCCCGCGAAGAGTTGTTTATGGAGTACCTGAAAACGGTAGGGTTTAATACGGAACCGGTCCTGCTCACCTATCCGGACAATAACCTTATTGACAATATTGTAAATGAGGTTACTTCAACCGATGCTGAATATGAATTTACAACAACGGACAGGGTAACACATTATCTCTGGAAGCTTTCCGACCCGGAAAAGATAAGTGCCGTTCAAGAGGAATTCGGGAACATGGGCGATGTGTATATCGCAGACGGGCACCACCGGTCGGCATCTTCGTATTTACTGGCGGAAAATCTGAAGAAAGAGAATCCGGGACATACAGGCAGGGAAGCATATAACTTTTTTATGAGTTTCTTTATACCCGAATCCAACCTGAAGATCTACGAGTTTAACCGTATGATAAAGGGATTGAACGGACTTTCCAAAGAAGATTTCCTCATAAAACTGGACGAATGGTACCGTATTGAAAACCGGGGATCGGAGCTTTACCTGCCGTCAAAAAAACACCACTTTACGATGTACCTGGACGGTGAATTCTATTCGCTCTACCTAAGGAAGACGATTTACGACTTTACCGACTCCCTGAGTACGCTGGACACACAGTTGCTTTACAAGACCGTTCTGGACCCGATACTCGGCATAAAAGACCTCCGTAACGACGATCGTATCGCCTACGGTTGCGGCAAAAACAATGTTGTGGAAATGAAATCGTTAATTGACAAAGGCAAATATACGGTTGGTTTCGGCATGCTGCCCGTAACCATGGAGGAAATAAAGAAAATAGCGGACGAAGGCCTTCAAATGCCTCCCAAGAGCACTTATATCGATCCCAAACTGCGGAGTGGAATAACAATCTATGAATTTTAACCCTGAATTCTGAAAAAATGAGCATATCCGAAAACCTCAGAAACCTGAAGAACGAACTTCCCGAACACGTCAGCCTGGTTGCGGTATCCAAGACCAAGCCCGTAAGTGACCTTATGGAAGCTTACCGGGCAGGGCAACGGATCTTCGGAGAAAATAAGGTCCAGGAAATGACCGAAAAATGGCAGGAAATGCCCAAAGATGTGGAGTGGCACATGATCGGTCATGTACAACGGAACAAGGTAAAATACATGGCCGAATACGTTTCCCTCATACACGGTGTGGACAGCCTGAAACTCCTGAAGGAAATCGAAAAACAGGCCGGAAAACATCAAAGGGTCATTCCGTGTCTCCTGCAAATTCACATTGCGGAAGAAGAGACCAAATTCGGGATGGATGAAGGAGAAGCCATGGCCCTGTTACAATCCGAAGAAGTACAGGCCATGAAACACGTAAAGATCATCGGGTTTATGGGCATGGCCACATTTACAGAAGATCAGGCCCAGATAAAAAAGGAATTTCAGACACTCAAAGCCCTTTTCGACAAAGTTTCCGCCGAAAGACCGGAAATACAGGTCCTTTCAATGGGAATGAGCGGTGATTATGTCACGGCCGTGGCATGTGGCAGCACAATGGTTCGGATAGGAAATAGTATATTTGGAGCGCGAAATTATCATTGATTTCATAGAAAACAAGGTGGGAAACCTGCCTTAAAATCGATAATCCCCATCGGGAAAAAGGTGTATGTACGCTATTTTAGACATAGAAACCACAGGAGGACAATACAACGAAGAAGGCATTACGGAAATTGCCATTTACAAATATGACGGACATAAGGTAACGGACCGTTTTATCAGCCTGGTCAACCCGGAACGGGAAATACAGCCTTTTGTAGTCAACCTGACGGGAATCAACAATACCATGCTAAGATCGGCCCCGAAGTTTTATGAAGTGGCCAAGCGGATCGTGGAGATAACGGAGGACTGTATCCTCGTAGCCCACAACGCCCAATTCGATTACCGGATATTGCGGACGGAGTTTCAACGGCTGGGTTTCGAGTACCAAAGGAAAACCATATGCACCGTGGAACTTTCACAAAAACTCATCCCGGAAGCAGATTCCTACAGCCTGGGCAAACTGGTACGTTCGCTCGGCATCCCGGTTAGCGATAGACACCGGGCCAGCGGGGATGCACAGGCCACAGTAAAGCTCTTTAAGCTGCTCCTTGCCAAGGACCAGTCCAAAGAGATCGTCAGGGCAAGTATAAAATCAGAAAACACGGGCACCCTTTCCCCCAAACTCCTTAATATTGTTGAACAACTCCCGGAAAAGGTAGGCGTTTATTACATTCACAGGGAAGACGGGGGCATTATTTACATAGGCAAGAGCAAGAACATAAAGCGTCGGGTCAATCAACACTTTGCCCGGACGGCCAAAAAGGCAAGGCTTATCCAGAAAGAGGTCGTAGCCGTGACCTATGAAGAAACCGGGAACGAACTGATAGCCCTGCTCAAGGAAAATGAAGAAATAAAAAAGAACCAGCCCAAATACAACCGGTCCAGAAAGCGAAAACTGTTCGCTTACGGCCTGTTTCAGCAAAAAAACGAACACGGTTACACCGAATTGTTCACCGACCGGCTGAAAAACAACCGCTCTTCGGCACTGAGAAAACCCGTAGCCACCTTTACTTCAATCCACGAAGCAAAAAATACGCTGTACAAACTCACCGAAGAGTTTGAGCTGTGCAATAAACTCACCGGATTGTCGGATGCCAAAAAACACTGTTTCAACTACTCCATCCAAAAATGCAAGGGGGCCTGTATAAACCTGGAATCGACCGGAGAATACAACGAACGGGCAGAAAACGCAGTAAAAAAATACAGTTACCCACACAACAACATGCTTATCATCGACAAGGGAAGAGAAACCGGAGAGCGGAGTGTTGTGATGATCGAAAAATCTGAATTCAAAGGTATTGCGTTTTATGATTTAAACTATCAGATTAACAATATAGATATCCTGAAACAAGTCCTTACCCCCATGAAAAACAATGCCGACGCCAGGCATATTATTCAAATGTACCTGCGCAAGAACAACGGGTATAAGATCATCGAATATTCACAAAAATGATAAAAGGGTTATGATCCAGCCAAAATTACTCACCGTTCTATTACTGTTCTTTCTTCCTGTTTCTCACGCACAAAATGCCGAAAAGGAATTTACCTTTGGCAGTGTGGCACCGGAGCACCTGACCATGTCCAGCCATGAAAAGGACACCACAGCAAATGCCCTTGTCCTGTATGAAAAAGGAACCTCCAAAATCGAAAAGAACGGATTTGGAGAGCCCGTCCTCTCCACGGAAATTATCCGGCGAATCAAAATATTTAAAAAAGAGGGCCTGGACCGGGCCACTATAGAAATTCCAATTCGAAAATCGCTGGAAAGCAAGGAAAAGGAACGTTTTGTAGAAGCCGAAGCGATTTCCATAAACACAGACCGCACCGTGCAGAGGCTGGATGAAAAGGACATTTTTACCGAAAATGTCAGCGAAACCCATAACCTGGTCAAATTCACGGTCCCGAACGTACAGGAAGGCGCAGTGATCGATTACAGGTACAAGATAGAGTCTCCCTTTTTCTACAATTTCAGATCCTGGATGTTTCAATGGGACATTCCCAAACTATACAGCAGGTTTTCCACCAGTATTCCTGCGAATTACAAATACAATATAAAGCTGACCGGCTTTTTAAAACTCGACCATAAAGAAGCTGTACTGAAAAAGGACTGTTTTTACTTTCAGGGACTGGGCACTGCCGACTGTGCGGTCAGTACTTACATCATGAAAGATATTCCCGCGTTTAAGGAAGAAGATTACATGACCTCCAAATACAACTACCTGTCTTCCATAAACTATGAACTTGAAACCTTTGAAGGTTTTGACGGCATGGAAAAAAAGTTTACCCGGAGCTGGAAGGATGTGGACAAGGAAATCAAGTACCGGGAAGAAATCGGCAGGCAGGCCAGGAAAACATCGTATTTCAAAAGACTGATCCCCCCGGAGGTCTCTGTGCTGCCACAGGGAGTGGAAAAGGCCAAAAAAATATACTATTCCCTGCAGGAGCAACTGTTCTGGAATAAGAAAAATTATATCTTCACCCGGGTCGACGTCAAGGATGCTTTCAAAAGAAAATCGGGCAGCAATGCCGAACTCAATCTTATCCTCCTTAATTTTTTAAAGGCAAGCGGGTTTAAAGCGGAGTTTATGCTGCTGTCTACCCGTAACAACGGATTTGCCACGAAGTTATACCCCATCATTTCCGATTTTAATTACCTGGTAGTGAAACTGGATATTGAAAAAATGAGTTTTTTACTGGACATCACCGATAAGAACCTGCCCTTTGGCGTACTCCCTTTCCGGGCACTCAATGGCTACGGAAGGGTTATGGATATGGACAACGGAAGTTACTGGCAGAACATTACTCCCGTGAACAATACACAAACCTATGTAACCACACGGATTATATTTTCTGAAGACGAGCCTGCAAAAATAAGGACCCGAGAAGTGTGTTCCTGGTATCACGCCTTGTCCAAAAGAAAGAAAGTGCAGGATATCCCGGAAAAAGAGTATATGGAATCCCTCCGGGACCGGTATGACAAGGAAGGTGTCTTTGTCCTGGACGAATACACCATGCACAACAAGAAAGACCCGGAAAAACAATTTGTTGAGGACTATTCGTTCCGCATGGCCGAAACCCCGGTCTCTGACATCTTGTTTTTCAATCCGTTCGTAGTGGAGAAAGTAAAGGAGAACCCCTTTACCCTGGACGAAAGAACCTATCCCGTGGATTTTGGCTACCCTTTTTCATACATTCACCTGATCACCATAGACTTCGGGGAGCATTATCAACTCAAGGAAATACCGAAGAGCAAAATAATGAAACTGCCGGATAACTCGGGGAACCTGACTTACAAGACTTCCCGGAACGGAAATACACTTATGCTCAATGTACGTCTGAGCCTGAAAAAGCCCCTGTACAGCCCGGTGGAATACGAAGGGTTGAAAAAAATATATTCGGAACTCATATCTTTACAACATAAACAACCTGTCGTATTAGAACGAAAACTGTGAAAGAAACCAAGTCAAGATACGAAATATGGAAGCAAAAGGCCCATATTGTCATATATGGTACCAATACACCGGCCGGGAGGTGGTTTGATATTTGTATACTCATATTGATACTTCTCAGTATTCTGGTGGTAATGCTGGAAAGTGTTGAAGAGATCGACCGCAAATACCACGATATCCTGCTCATCACCGAATGGATTATCACCATACTGTTTACCATAGAGTATTTCATGCGTATAATCACTATGAAGAACCCCTGGAAGTATATACTTAGCTTCTACGGAATCATTGACCTGGTGGCCATACTTCCCATGTATCTCTCCTATTTTGTTACCGGCACCCATGTATTAGCCACAGTTCGTTCGCTGCGCTTGTTGCGTGTATTTCGTATTATGAAACTCATGCGGTTTATCGGAGAAGCTTCCCAGTTGAGAACTGCCCTTAAAGCAAGCCGCACCAAAATAGCAGTCTTCCTGTACGCGGTACTTATTATTTCCGTCGTTATCGGTTCTCTCATGTTTGTCATAGAAGGCGAAGAAAACGGGTTTACCAGTATTCCCAGGAGCATTTACTGGACTATTGTAACACTTACCACCGTGGGATATGGTGACATTGCACCCCAAACCGAACTCGGGCAGTTTATCGCCGTATTTATTATGATACTGGGGTATGGTATAATTGCCGTACCTACAGGCATAGTTACCGTTGAGTACGCAAAATCGCGGCCACAGGAAAGCGACAAAACAATCCTTCAAGAGGAAAGTCCGAAGATATGTAACCAATGCAATACTGAAAATTACAACACAAAAGCCCGGTATTGTTATCACTGTGGAAACCCACTGTTCCTGCCGGAAAGGGATGTCCGGGAACCGTAGATCGACCGCTTTTTCAAATTTAATTGCCCTATTTTTGTGTCCTTGAAAACGGAAAACACCAAATACCTGATTACAGTAGTAGGTCCGACGGCTATCGGAAAAACCGCCCTGGCCATTCAAATAGCCCGGCATTTCCGGACTGCGGTCCTCTCTTCCGATTCCCGGCAGTTTTACAGGGAAATGCACATCGGTACAGCTGTGCCTTCTCCGGAGGAATTACAGGCAGCGCCCCACTATTTCATTCAGCACAAAAGTATTCACGACAATTATTCGGTGGGAGATTTTGAAAGGGAAGCCCTGGATACACTCGGCAAACTCTTCCGTAACAATCAGGTGGTGGTGATGGCCGGTGGCAGCGGACTGTATGTCACTGCCGTGCTTAAAGGACTGGACGAGTTCCCCGAAGTAGATCCGAAAATCCGTGAACAACTCAACAGGGACCTTGAAGAAAAGGGCATTACCTACCTCCAAAAACAACTGGAAGAACTGGACCCCGTTTATTACAACCGTGTGGACCGTGAAAACCCGCACCGGCTTATCCGGGCACTGGAAATATGTGTGGGAACACAAAAGCCCTATTCCGCTTTTCTGTCGCAACCAACAAAAAAAAGGGAATTTACCCCGGTAACCATAGGCCTGACCGCAGAACGAAAAACGATCTACGAACAGATCAACCGCAGGGTGGATATTATGATGGAAAACGGACTGTTACAGGAAGCTGAATCCCTTCTCCCCTACAAACAGCTCAACGCATTGCAAACTGTAGGATATAAGGAGTTATTTGCCTATTTCGAAGGTCATTGTACGCTGAAATCTGCCATATCGGAAATCAAAAAAAATACCCGCCGCTTTGCCAAACGCCAGCTTACCTGGTTCCGGAAACAGGACAATATAATCTGGTTTGATCATAAAGACGGCACCGGCAACATCTTTGAATACCTCTCCTCCCGTATGAGCAAGGATTGACCCCGGGGCTTTCCGGAGTTTCCCGGATTTTTTTCAGGCGAACGGTTTTCATATTCAAACAGTTGGATTTTTGGTGCGCAACTTCTGTTATTTTTGTCTTGCACAATCGCAAAACAGCGCTATATTTGCACCGTTCATTTGCCGGGTGAACGGATTTTTTTGAAAAAAGCATGGGGAGATACTCAAGCGGCCAACGAGGACAGACTGTAAATCTGTTGGTTTTTACCTTCGCAGGTTCGAATCCTGCTCTCCCCACTTTCTGCCCCCCTTATTCTTCCGTGTATTCTTCATTTATTTGCTGTGTGTAACCATCCTCTCAGAACAGAACCTCACCGTTTTTATTGCATATTGTCAACCTGCTAATGGCGGCAGAATTTGTAGTTTTTTATAAATGTTAAAATTTTGTTAAAACATAGCATTCTATTTAACACCGTATAACATCGCGATTTGTCTGCCGTTATAGAAGCGATTGAATCTTTAAATCAAATATTACAAACTATGAAGAAAGCGATTATTGTAACTGTATTGGGTAGCGTTGTTCTTACTTCGTGTGTTTCCAAGAAGAAATACGTGGCACTTGAAGACGACCTGTCCAATACCAGAAGTACCTTGCAAAAGACCACCATGGAAAAAGAAGAGCTGGAGGACAAATTTGCAAAAATAGAAGCAAGAGTTGCTGAGTACAATGCCAAGATAAACTCGCTCAGAGAAGAAAGTGACGGAAAACTGGTACAAGTGGGCGACCTTGCCGTGATGTCAAACAAGACCAAGGAAAAAATGAGAGCCACACTGGCCAAGGTGGATCCTCAGGAACTGGAAAAGGCCCAGACCCTGGAAGATTCCATCAACCTGGCTATTTCCTATAACCTGAAGAATTCCATTACCGACGGTTCCAACAATGAGGACATCGATATTAATGTAGACCAGACAGTGGTTATGATCAACGTATCCGATAAGCTGTTGTTCCGCAGCGGTAGCTACCACGTGAACCGCAAGGCATACGGACTTTTGGAAAAACTCGCCAAAGTGATCAATTCCGAACCCAGCATGGACGTTATGGTAGAAGGCCATACCGACTCCCAGACTGTTAAAGAAGGGGCTTACATCAAAGACAACTGGGAGCTGAGTGTAGAGCGTTCCACCTCCATTATTCGCATTTTACAGGATAAATACGGTGTAAACCCCAAGCAACTGATTGCTGCGGGAAGGGGGAGCAACATGCCCCTGGTAGATAACGATACTCCGGAAAACAGGGCCAAAAACAGGCGTACAAGGATAGTGATTATCCCTAACCTGGATAAGTTCTTCGCCCTGCTGGAATCTTAATCTGCCTTACACTTTAAATACACAATGGACAACAACCGCCCGGAACTCATTTTCCGGGCGGTTTTTTTATGCCCGTATTTCCCTTAAAAATCATTTTTACGAGAAACCATCCCCGTAATCGACCGGGAGCTCGATAATAATTTGTAATTTTCATACCGGATAAACCAAAAACCCCGTAATTCATGAAGATTTACAGCTATACCCTTCTCGTTATTCTTGTACTGTCTGTAAGCTGCAAGACGGACAAAAAGAAAACAACAACAGATAACACTGTCCCGCAAGACTCCCTTGCCCTTGTGGAAAAAGCCCGTGAGATACACAACAATGTCATCACCATAGATACGCACAACGACATTGATGTGGAAAACTTTACCGACAGCCTCAACTATACAATGGACCTGAAAACCCAGATCACCCTGCCGAAAATGGAAAAGGGCGGACTCGACGTTTCCTGGCTTGTGGTTTATACCGGACAGGATTCTCTTAATGCCGACGGTTATGCCAGCGCGTATGAGAATGCCATGTCAAAATTCAATGCCATACACCGGTTGTGTGAAGAAATTGCCCCCGATCGTATTGAACTTGCACGCACTTCCGATGACGTGCGGAGGATTCACGACTCCGGAAAACTGGTAGTCATGATCGGGGTGGAAAATGCCTACCCCATGGGCATGGACCTGTCTAACATTAAAAAATTCCACGACCTGGGTGCGCGTTATATGTCGCTTTCCCATAACGGCCACAGCCAGTTCTGTGATTCCAATACGGGAGAAAAGGACAGTACCTGGCTCCACAACGGCCTCAGTGAACTGGGGCGGCAGGCCGTGGCCGAAATGAACAAACAGGGCATTATGATAGACCTCTCCCACCCTTCTGCCGAATCCAACAAGCAGACCATCCGCCTATCGAAGGCTCCCGTAATTGCATCTCATTCCTCGGCACGTGCCCTCTGTGACCACAGCAGGAACCTGAGCGATGAAGAACTATTGATGATAAAAGACAACGGCGGCGTGGTGCAGACCGTGGCTTTTTCTGCTTATATCAATTCAGAAAAGCACGAAGCCCGTACCGAAGCCATACGGGAACTCAACCAACAAATAGCCGATTCTCTCGGCCTTACCTGGCTGAGCAGGGAAGACTACTATGACCTGCCCCCGGAAAAAAGGGAAACATACCGCAACAATGTCTATAAAAAGGTAAATGCCATCAGCAAAGAAAAAATCAAAAAGGATACAACATTACCGGAAGGCGTGAATGTAGCCGATTTTGTCGATCATATCGACTATATGGTAACCCTTATGGGAATAGACCACGTGGGCATCAGTTCCGATTTTGACGGCGGAGGCGGCATTCAAGGCTGGAACGACGCTTCCGAAACCTTTAATGTTACCCTGGAACTCGTAAAACGCGGATATACGGAAGAAGATATCAGGAAGTTATGGGGCGGCAACCTGCTCCGTGTCCTGGACGAAGTGCAGCAAACAGCCGGGGAATTGCAGGCAGGCAGGCATGAAAGCTAAAAAACGGACCAGGGAAATAATCCTCCCGAGAATTTTTTGTTGTCCTGATTTCCGGGCACTTCTCATTCTCTCAATAACCGTATCTTTGTAATAGTCTAAACCCAAAAAACAGTTTTGCTGTATGCAAGAAGGACTTGTTTACGAGTTGAGTCGAAAGTTTTATCATTTTCTGATCAACGGAGATGTTGTTTCTGAAAAACTTGCCGTTCAATTAAACCTGCTGCTCAATCTCATTGTTGTTACCATTGTAGTATTCCTGCTGGATCTGGTTTTTAAAAAGGTGATCATTCGGGCATTTGCCATCTTTTCCACAAAGACAAAGACCTCCTTTGATGATTTCCTGGTGCAAAGTAACTTTCCGAGATACATAGCACACATAGTCCCCCTGGTTCTTATTATAGCCATTATCCCGGTGATCTTTGTGGATTATCCCGGTTGGGGAAATTTTTGTCTGAAGATCGTCGATATCTATATGGCGGTGCTCGCGGTGTGGATTATCCGGAGTTTTCTGCGTTCCCTCAAAAATTACCTGCGTACCAAGGACGCTTATAAAGACAAGCCCCTGGATAGTTTTATCCAGGTATTTCTGATTTTCGCCTGGATCATCGCCTCCGTATACCTCTTTACGGTTCTTACCGGAAAAAGCCCGATCGCTATCCTGACGGCATTGGGTGCTGCTTCTGCCGTGATCCTGCTTATTTTCAAGGATTCAATACTCGGTTTCGTGGCCAGTATACAGGTCGCCGCTAATGACATGGTACGGATCGGGGACTGGATAACCGTTGAAAAATACGGAGCAGACGGCGATGTCATGGAAATTAACCTCGCCACCGTAAAAGTGCGCAATTTTGACAACACCGTGACCACTATTCCTACCTACGCCCTTATAGCAGATTCTTTCCGGAACTGGAGAGGTATGCAGGACAGCGGGGGCAGGCGGATAAAAAGGGCCGTGAATATTGCTGTTAGCAGTATTCGTTACCTAACAGAAAAAGAAGTTGAAGAGCTGAAGAATATACAACTCCTGGAATCCTACCTGGAACACCGGCAAAAGGATATTGCCAAATACAATGAGGATAACAATATTGATAAAACCATCCTCTTGAACGGCAGGAACCAGACCAATATGGGAGTGTTCAGGAAATATATCGATACGTTCGTAAAAAACCATCCTGCAATCAACAAGGATATGACGATGATGGTTCGCCACCTTCCTCCTACTGCACAGGGCATTCCTCTAGAGGTTTATATTTTTTCCAGTGATAAGCGTTGGGTGAACTACGAGCATATCATGGCCGATATCTTCGACCACATCCTTGCAGCCGTTCCCTATTTTGACCTGGAGATTTATGAATCCCCGAGCAGCAAGGACATGAAAAGGCTCTCGCAGGGAGCAGCAAAGTAAACAGCGTAAATAATATCTTAAGGCCTACCATTCACAACCGATACGGAATTTACACCCGGAAGAATAATAAATTGAAATTCACCTAATACATTTTTAGGGAAGGTTACAACACAACGGAAAGATTTTCTTCTTATCCTTTATTCACATTAAGTAATTAAAAAGGTCGTCCGGGAACCTGAGGTTACGGACGACCTTTGTTTTTTATCGAAAGGAGCAGATGCTTACTTGTAAACCGCTTCCTTTTTGAAATGCTTCACCAAAAGGTAATAAACCACGGCCCTGTATTTATTCCTGTTGGAACGGCCATATTTTTCTATAACGGAATCTATCGCTTTGTCGAGGTCGGCACTGTCTTTCAGTCCGAGTTTTTTGATCAGAAAGTTGTTTTTTACAGTGGCGAGTTCATCCGGATCACTCCCTGAAACGGTTTCGGCATCCGCATTGTAAATAGAAGGCCCAAGGCCTACAGTTACCTTGGTTAAAAGGTCCATGTCCGGTTTCACGCCGCATTTGTCTTTCAGGTCGGCGGCATACTTGGCGATAAGTTCGTCTCTTTTGCTCATTGGTTATTTTTTTTATAGTTAATAAGGTGGTTCTAATATAACAAAAATTCTCAATATTTTAACTTTTCGCCACTACTTATTCAGAAAAATCATCGGCCAAATACCTGAAATAATCGATTAAAACCCCATCATTAACTGTTCTCGGGGTAAACACTTCCAGTAACCGCGGACGAGTTGAAGAAGTATAAAACCCGGTTAAAGCCTCTTTTAACGAGGCTTCATCATTAGCAGTTGCATATTCGATCCCGTACATTTCACACAGGTGTTTTGCCGTCAGGTTGTGTACGGTTTCGAAATAGGTGTCGAAATTGGGGGTGTTTTTGTGGCCGGGCAATATGCGAAAAATACCGCCTCCCCCGTTATTGATAAGGATTATCCGGAAATCTTCCCGCATATAATTATTCCACAGGGCATTGCTGTCATAAAAGAAACTCAGGTCGCCCGTAATAAGTGTCGTGGCCAATTTGCCCGCCACCGATGCACCTACGGCCGTGGACGTACTGCCGTCTATGCCGCTGGTTCCCCTGTTACAATACACCTTCCACCCTGGGCGCATGGTAAACAACTGCGAATACCTTATCGTAGCACTGTTACTGAAATGGACCACCTGGGACCCGGGGATGGTCCGGAACACTTCGGCATATACCTTCAAATCGGAAAACGGTATTTTCCCGACATAGCTGTCGTGTTTCCTTACCCTTCGTTTTTCGGCTGCTTTCCAATACGAACAATAATCGCTTTCCACTTTTTTCAGGCCCGGAGCTACTTCTGAAAAAAAACGGGCCGGGGCGGACCTGAAGTGTTCGGTAAGACAGAAAAACGTATCGTACGCCTTTTTGGTGTCGATATGATAGTGCCATTCCGGGCTGTATTTTCTTAAAAAAACCTTTATTTTCTTTGACACTACCATGCCTCCGAACGTAAGGAGCAGGTCGGGCTGTAATTTACGGAGTTCATCCCCGATCTTTTCCACCGGGGCAACAATCTTGTCAATACCCGGAAAGAAGCCGGGATGATAAAGGTTCGAGGTGGTTTCGGTAAACACGATCACAGAAGGGTCATTACCCAGCATGTCCAGGTATTTTGCAGGAATATCTCCGGGATGGTTCACCCCTACCAACACTATTTTCCGTTTGGCCTCGTTCCACCGCTCTGTAAATGTATCAACGGAATTTTTGTCTTGCTTCTCATCGCCCGGTTCGGGTTCCCAAAGTGTTATCGGAGTCCCGGGCATATCCACAACTTCATAAAGCGGCTCTTCAAACGGTACATTGATGTGTACGGGACCTTTTTTTTCTACTGCAGTGTGTATGGCCCGCTGTACCTGTTCTTCGTTATACTCCCGGTCGTTTTCCCTCAGGTTGGCTGAAAAGAGAATATGATTGGCAAATACATTTTGTTGCCTTATGGTCTGCCCGTCCCCGATATCTATTTTATAGGCCGGGCGATCTGCAGAGATCACCACCAAAGGGATATCGCTGTAAAATGCCTCACAAACCGCAGGATAGTAATTCAGTAATGCAGATCCGGAAGTACACACCAGAGCGGTGGGTTTCCGGTTTTGCTGTGCCATTCCCAATGCAAAGAAAGCGGCACATCGTTCGTCTGTTATACTGTAGCAATTAAAAAAATCATCATGGGTAAAACCGATAGTAAGCGGGGCATTTCTCGACCCCGGGGATATAACAATTTCGGTAATGTTCTTTGTCTTGCACAATTGAAGTACCGCTTGTGCAAGCGGTATTTTCGGATATATCATGTATTGTATCTTATCTGTAAGCGGTACGACACCTCCCCTTTTCCCTCCCGGAAACAACCGGGGCCTGCCATGTTCATCACCGCAAAAGTAGCGTACAGCCCGGTAAGTACAAAGAATTCACCGGGATTACTTCGGGGCACAACAGCGAATCCCATCTTCCTGCACCTTATTTGGTTCCCGGTTTTATATTTTTTACTGTAGTATCCTTTTCATCGTAAAAGATTTACTGATGGTTTCTTCCCATTCCGCCTCCGGATCGGAATCCCTTGTAATGCCTCCGCCCACATACAGAGTTGCAGTATCACCGTTTATTTGCATGCATCGCAGGTTCACATACAACTCCGAATCCCTCTCACCTGTGTCGTTTTTCTTTTCTTCGGCAATATTCGTATTCAGTTCTCCGAGGAAACCGGAATAAAAACGCCTGTCATAATTTTCGTTTTCCTTGATAAAAAGCCTTGCTTCCTCTTTCGGGAAACCGCAAACCGCCGGTGTAGGATGCAGACTTCTGAGCAGGGGGGCAATGTTTTCGGTTTTATATCGGGAGATCAGCATGGCTTGTATATCTGTCCTGATATGAAGCAGATTACCTGCCCGGTACGTTTTTGCCCCGGATATTTTAAGGCTTTTCACCTTGAATTTCAGGCTGTCTACTATAGAATCCGTAACTACCTGCTGTTCCTGTTTCTCCTTTTCTCCCCAGGACACTCTGGCCTGTCCCGTGTATTTTTGTGTTCCGGCCAGGGCCATTGTATACAAAACCCCATCGTGAATACGAAGCAGGGTTTCCGGAGTGGCCCCCATCCACAGGCCTATTTTGGGATGAAACCACAAATAACAAAAGGCATCTTCATAACGTTCCAGCAATCTTCGAAAAACAGCTACGGGGTCTTTGTGCTTTACGGGAACTGCTTCGGCCCTGGAAAGCACCACTTTTTCCAGTTTTCCTTTTCTTATGGTTTCTATCCCCTTACGAACAAGTTGCAGGTGCCTGTCCCGGTCAGCATTTTCTGTTTCTTTTTCAGAAAGGTTTTCGTTCTCCTTTGACGTGTCTTTTTTACTTTCAAACCGTGAAATCATTACTTCGGGAGCTTTCTCCCCCGTTCCGCAGGGAATAAGAACTGCCGTTTCATTCTGGTCAAAAGGAGAAAATACAAAACCTTTTTCCGAAAAATCAGCAACCTGGTGTAATTTATCATCCCGCTGAAGGATGGCTTTTATGACTGTGGCATTACCATCTGCCTCGGGTGATCTTCCTGTTACAGGTTTCCTGTAGGCCACAAAAGGCAGGGCGGAACCATATTGGTTTCGTATGTGTTCAAAAAAATCTTCTTCAGAAGTCATCTCGTCCACTTTTAAGTCAGGGTCTGGTGTATATCATCATTAATCCGGGCATACCGTTCAGCAACATCTACTGTTTCTTTTTAGGCAGTGCTATCGTGGTAAGTTTACATACGGAAATGAGGCGGTCTTCCGCATCTGTCAACCGGATTTGCCACAGCTGGGTGGTTCGTCCCTGGTGAAGCATACCGGCCCTGGCATAAACTTCCCCTTCCCTTATACTCCTGACGTGGTTGGCGGCAATTTCAATGCCCCGCACAAAGAAATCTTCCGTATTCAGGAACAGATAGGAAGCCGTACTGCCAACACTTTCTGCAAGGGCTACCATTGCCCCGCCGTGCAATACGCCATCGGGTTGGTGTACCTTTTCGTTTACGGGCATCTTCGCCACCAGATAATCATCGCCCACATCCGTATATTCAATTTTCAGGGTTTCCATAAGCGTATTTTTGCTCATGGCATTACACCTGTCCAGGATTTGTTTTTTGTCTGTTTTCATACTTCCGGTTTGCCGTGTAAAAATACAAAAGAAAGCAGGACCACAGCAACCGTGACAAGAATATCATTCCACCCTATAAAAAAAGCGCAAACCCGGGTTTGCGCTCTTCTGTTATTTATCGGTTTGAATTTACCTGAAATCGTGCACTAATACAGGTAATCCAGGGCTACCTGGTCATAATATCCCCATTCGCCGCTGGACCCGGTATTGAAACAAGCCAGCATTACAGAATTGGCATCATATCCGGTAGGAGTTCCGGGGATATGTACGGCTCCCACACTTCCTTCTCCTTCATTGGAGTTTTGTCCGCAGCTTTGTCTGCTGAACCAATCGGTGTGGCGCATACCTATGCAATGCCCTATTTCATGCATAATAACATGACGGTTTACAGTGGTCGTGTAATTGTTCAGCCCGGAATAGATCTGCACCCATTTGTACGGATCTCCCCCGGAAGGAAAGCCTGCCTGCCCGCCGGCTCCTCCGCTGGGACTGTACACTACGATGTCGTAAGGATTGTAGTTTGTACCGAAAGTCAGGGTAAAAGTAAGGCCCAGATTAAGGTCATTATAGTTTTGTACGGCCTGTTGTAACGCCGTTTGCATTTTGGTTGAAAGGCCCTGGCTGCTTCCTGTATACCCAATAACATTAATGGTTTTGGGAGAGCTCACCAGGTTATACGTGTGGTATTGTTCGCTCTCCACACCACCATGGAGTTCCATTGAGGCTAATTGCTCCGCGGAAATAAGAATATCTCCTTCCACAAGGTAATTGGTACGAACAGTACCGTCGGGCAACGTTACATCTGTAAGGGAAACATCTTTATTGTTCAGTTCCAAAGATGCGATCTTGTTCAGGACTTCATCACTGACTTCCTGTTGTGTATCCATGCTCTCGTCATCGGGGTCATTGTTACAAGAGGTTAACAACAATCCTATCCCTACAAGGGAAAGGATGAAAAAAGACTTCATTGTTTTCATGTAAAATTTGATTTGAGTTAATAATTGTTTCTTACCATAAGTAGACGTCTTAACTTACAATAGCATTACACAAACTTAATAAAATTTTTTCTGAATTTAACATTTTATTAAACTTTTTTTATTTTATTTAACGACTATTTTCTCATATGAAGCGTTAATTTGTAATATGGTCATACGAAAACCTATTTTTTACTTACTGTTTATAATTTCCTTCAATATTTACGGACAGACGACAAAATGGCAACATCTGGTCCGTAAAAACCCGGAAGGACAGTACTTTCTCGTCAAGGCCTCCAGAGCAAAAGACCTTCCGAAAGGTCATAAATTGATACGGGTACTGGACCGGGAATATGTCATAACCCGGACTTCGGATCCCACCGTACAACGCAGCGAAAGAAGTAAATTATGGCCTGCCAACGACCTGTGGAAGCTTTCCCCGAATATTGACCTGTCACGAAAAGGAAAGAGGACCTTTGTTATAAAAACTACCGGTGAAAAATGCCTGGATAATATAAAAGAGCAAGGTTTGCTCCCATTATCCAAAGGCAGTTGTGGACATTTTTTAATACGGGGCACCGCAAATGACCTGAAAAAATACCTTCTTCCGCTTGATTGTGTTACCTACATTGGTGAGGAGTCACTAACACCCGTAAAAGAAAGCAGCATCCCGGAACTCAACCTTACGGTGAATAATATAGCGCAACTACACCGGGAAGCCCCGGACCTGAGAGGAGAGCATATGGTGGTCTCCATAAAAGACGATAAGTATAATACAGAAGATATTGACCTGCTGGGCAAACACATCACCTCGGAAAGTGAAAGCAGTGCAACAAGCGCACATGCAACAGACATGGCTACACTGGCAACAGGCCTCGGAAACAGTTCGATAAACGGAAAGGGTGTCGCGCCGAAAGCCCGGATTTCTTCTTCCGATTTTAATTCCCTCTATCCTGATAATAACCTGAATGCCGTCGGCGCTTCGGTACAGAACCATTCTTACGGGACGGAAATAGAGAATTTTTACGGGATACTTGCTGCTGAATACGATACTTTTCTTTATCAAAATCCCACACAGGTTCATCTGTTCTCCACGGGGAATTCAGGCAACAAAACCCCGGAAAACGGACCGTATTCCGGTATTCCCGGCTATGCCAATCTTACCGGAAATTTCAAAATGGCAAAAAACATCCTTACTGTAGGGGCACTGGACGCCCAACGTTCGGTACCGGATTTTTCTTCGCGGGGCCCCGCCCATGACGGCCGTATCAAACCTGACCTGGTAGCCTTCAGCGCCATCGGCACATCCAATGCCAATGCCCTGGTTTCCGGTGTTGTTCTCTTATTACAGGAACACTTCGGGAAAACACATCACGATTCCCTGCCCCCTTCATCCCTGATAAAAGCACTTCTCATTAACGGAGCGGAAGATTTGGGCGCTCCGGGACCGGACTTTCATTCGGGATACGGCAATCTCAACGCCCTGGACAGCCGGGACATACTGAATAACGGACAATTCATTGTGGACAAAGTCGCTCATGGCGGTACCAGGGAATATACGCTGAACATACCGGAAAATGCAAAAAACATAAAAATCACCCTGAACTGGACAGACCGCCCTGCCGAGCCGAACTCGAACATAGCCCTGGTCAACGACCTGGACATGACCGTTAGCCATAACGGTAACCTATATACTCCCTGGGTATTGGATCACACCCCGGAAGAACAAGCCCTGAACCAACCAGCAGAACGCGGTACGGATCACCGTAACAATACGGAACAAATATTTATACCGGAAGTGGCGGGAAACGAACTTACCCTACACGTTCAAGGATATGCTGTTTCCGGTGAGGAGCAGCCGTTTTCAATGGCCTACTCCTGGGAAAATAAAGATGTTTTTCACTGGATCAACCCGGTTGACGGGGGGAACTTTCCATACGATGGAATTTCTGCTGATTTCATCCGTTGGAAAAGTACTTTCAGCACCTCCAAAGGAACGCTTGATGTAAGTTACGACGCCGGAAATACATGGCAATCCGTAGCCACAGGAGTTGAACTGGACAGCTCTCAGTATCCCTGGGACCCGGTGGAAAAAGAAGGCCATACGGCCCTGTTACGCATGACTGTCGGCAATAAAACCTTTACCTCCCCCCCTTTTATAATATCGTATGCGCCCGCTCCGGAAATAAGCCTGAAATGTAACGGGACCACAGAGATCTCCTGGCGGAAAAAGACAGGGGCCACGGCCTATGATATCTTTTCAATGAAAGACAATGTGATGGCTTTTACGGAACGTACCACAGATACCACTTATATAGCCAACAATAACGCTTCCTATTTTGCCGTGGCCACAGTGTATCAGGACGGGACAGAAGGCATAAGAAGTCAGGCGCTGAACATTGCAGAAAGTGACGAACAGTGTTACTGGCAATCGATATATGCCACAAATGAAGAACAGGACGGGCGCATCCGTCTCTATTTCTCTTTGGGAAGTATTTACAAGGCAAAACGTATAGAGGTGTTCAAGATCATCCCGGGCGGGGAAGAGTACCTGCAATCTATTGAACCGGTTGACCGGAAGGAATTCGAAATCATTGACAATGCTCCCCGGGAAGGTGCCAATACATACAGGGTAAAACTGACCCTGGAAAACGGTACGGAACTGTATTCCGAAACGGTGAGCACGATCTACCTTTCGGAAACCCCGTTTTTACTGTTCCCGAACCCTGTTATGTCAGATGGTATAAATGTTTACAGTAAAAAGTTCAACGAAGGTGATATGCTTTATTTTCACCTGTATTCCGCAGACGGGAAGTTCATGTTACGCAAGCAGCTCATTTCCGACCGGGATTTCATATCGCTAACAAAACTCACCAACGGTGTGTATTACTATAAAATTGAGGTAAACGGTAAAAAAATAAAATCCGGTGGGCTGATTCTCCACCGTCTGTGACTTAACACAATACAGTTTTAATCATCCGGATATCATATCAATTTCACCAGAACACAAACAAATACATATTTTTTTTACAAAAAATAAAAATAAATCGTATATTTATAGTACAAATTGCTGCATATATTAGTTATGCGCATTGGAACCATGTTTATGGTAATTGGGGTAGAGAGATTCGCTCAGAAATTTGTTTTTTGAGCGGTCTCTTTTTTGTTTCCGGAAGGTCCATCCCGGTAAAGTATTGCGTTACTAAGAAATAAAAAAAGCCACCGGACTTAAAATCCGGCAGCTTTTCATACAACATATAAGGTTTTAACTTATTTCACTTCTTCAAAATCTACGTCCTGTACATCATCGCCTTGTTGCTTATCACTACCGGAAGAAGTACCGGCACCGGTATCTGCACCCTGACCTTGTCCTTGTGCACCATTTTGCTGTGCTTCGGCCTGTGCCTTGTACATTTCTTCACTGGCGGTTTTCCAGGCTTCATTTATCTTTTCAAGGGCAGGCTCTATAACGGCAATGTCCTTGCTTTCATAAGCCTTTTTCAGTTCTTCCAGCGCATCTTCTATCGGTTTTTTCTTGTCGTCAGACAATTTATCACCGAACTCTTTCAGTTGCTTTTCGGTCTGGAAGATCATGGCATCGGCTTCGTTGAGCTTATCCACCTTTTCCTTGGTTTGCTTATCAGCTTCAGCATTGGCTTCGGCCTCTTTCTTCATTTTTTCTATCTCTTCCTCTGTAAGTCCGGAAGATGCTTCTATACGGATATCCTGGGATTTTCCGGTAGCCTTGTCTGTTGCAGATACCTTGATAATACCGTTGGCATCGATATCAAAAGTAACTTCAATCTGGGGTGTCCCTCTCGGGGCAGGCGGAATGCCGTCCAAGTGAAAACGCCCTATCGTCTTGTTATCATTGGCCATGGGCCTTTCTCCCTGAAGCACGTGGATCTCCACAGAAGGCTGGTTATCTGCCGCCGTAGAGAATATCTGCGATTTTTTACTCGGAATGGTCGTATTGGCCTCGATAAGCTTGGTCATCACGCCTCCCATGGTCTCAATTCCCAGGGACAGCGGAGTAACATCCAGCAACAATACGTCTTTTACATCTCCGGTAAGTACACCACCCTGAATTGCAGCTCCTATGGCTACCACTTCATCCGGGTTAACTCCTTTGGATGGTTTTTTACCAAAGAATTTCTCCACTTCTTCCTGTATTTTGGGAATACGGGTAGAACCACCTACCAGGATCACTTCGTCAATATCAGATTTGGACAATCCGGCATCTTTCAGCGCTTTTTCACAAGGAAGCATGGATCGTTTCACCAGTTCATCAGCCAGCTGCTCGAACTTGGATCTGGTAAGGGTTTTTACCAGGTGTTTCGGGCCTGAAGCCGTTGCGGTGACATAAGGCAGGTTGATCTCGGTCTGTGAAGACGAAGACAATTCTATTTTAGCCTTTTCCGCTGCTTCTTTCAGACGTTGGAGCGCCATCGGGTCTTTCCGAAGGTCCACTTCTTCTTCTTTTTTGAACTCTTCTGCCAACCAGTTGATGATCACTTCGTCAAAGTCGTCACCCCCGAGGTGCGTATCCCCGTTTGTAGACAATACTTCAAAAACGCCGTCACCCAGTTCCAGTACCGAGATATCAAAAGTACCCCCACCGAGGTCATATACGGCAATCTTCTGGTCTTTGTTAGACTTGTCCAGACCGTAAGCCAAAGCCGCAGCAGTAGGCTCATTGATAATACGCTGTACCTTAAGCCCGGAAATCTCTCCGGCTTCTTTGGTAGCCTGACGCTGGGAGTCATTAAAGTAGGCCGGTACGGTGATCACTGCCTCCGATACTTCCTGTCCGAGGTAATCCTCAGCCGTTTTCTTCATCTTCTGGAGTATCATGGCAGATAACTCCTGGGGCGTATATAAACGCCCTTCGATTTCCACGCGGGGCGTATCATTGTCGCCTTTTACCACTTTATAAGGCACCCTTCCCGCTTCCTTTTCAGATTCAGAAAACTTGTTCCCCATAAAACGCTTAATAGAATAAATGGTTTTATGCGGATTTGTCACAGCCTGACGTTTTGCCGGGTCTCCGACCTTGATCTCTCCTCCCTCTACAAATGCAATAACAGAAGGTGTTGTCCTTTTTCCTTCAGCATTAGGTATCACTACCGGCTCATTCCCCTCCATTACGGAAACGCAGGAGTTGGTAGTACCTAAGTCGATTCCAATAATTTTACTCATAATAGTGTGTTCTTATTTACTTTATTTTTGGTGTTTTCACTCGTTTGCTATCAACAAGTCAATGACTGTGCCAAAAAATTATAATGAGAATTTTACTGCCATATTTAAAAATATTCCTGTCATTTTGACGGAAACCCTGTAAAGACACGGGAACCGGAGGGCTGTATTTTTCCGTTCCGCTATACTTTGCGCTATCGCTCCCCGTTTTTACACTTTGAAATAATTGTTAACAATAACCGGGAAACCGTCTTTTCTCGTTATGGATTCTCAACTATTCATTTATATTTGCCTTTGCAAATTATGTTGTTATTATAACATATACCGGCAATTTAATTGTATTATATAACACTTATCCCGTGACATAAACACAGGGATCATATTTAAAGAATACAGATGGAGTGCATCAGTGTTTTTGACATGTTAAAAATCGGTATCGGTCCTTCCAGTTCCCATACGCTGGGCCCTTGGAGGGCGGCAGAGCGATGGATAAACGAACTGAAAGCGGAAGGCCATTTTGACGACATTGTATCCATACACGCAGATCTGTACGGCTCCCTTTCCCTCACCGGTAAGGGGCATGCCACCGATCTGGCCGTTATCCTGGGACTTTGCGGAAAGGACCCGGAATACATCCCCGTGGAAGAAATTCCGGAGGTTATTGCCCGGGTAAAGGAAAAAAAGGAAATCCTTTTCGGGAATTCGTACGCGGTAGATTTTGACATGGTAAAAGACATTGTTTTTCAAAAGAAATTTCTGCCGTTTCATGCCAATGGTATGCGGTTTACCGCTGTTTCAAAAACGGGGAACACCTTTTCCGAAACGTATTATTCCATTGGTGGTGGTTTTGTGGTTAGGGAAGAACGGGTCTCTGCCAAAGAAAATATAAAAGTGTTCAACCGTTTTCCATACCCGGTGGAAAATGCCGCACAACTCCAGGAATATTGCAAAAAAGAGAAAAAAAACATTTGGGAGATCGTACTGGAGAACGAACGATCACTGCGAACGGATACGGAGATCGACCGGGAACTGCACCGGGTATGGGATACCATGCTCGAATCCATGTACATCGGATGCCATTCTGAAGGCACCCTGCCCGGCGGATTAAAAGTGAGGCGACGTGCTTACGATTCTTACCAGAAACTCAAGGGAACCCTCCCCTACAACACTCCGCAGGAATGGCTGGAGACCATACGCGAAACGGAAGTGAAATTCCGGCAAATACTCAAGTGGGTAAGCTGTTTTGCTCTGAGTGTGAATGAAGTTAATGCTTCCCTGGGCAGGGTGGTCACTGCCCCCACAAACGGAAGTGCCGGGGTCATCCCAGCGGTATTGATGTATTATATGGTCATTGAAAACCACAATGCCGGTTTTGAACATATCAAACGCTTTTTGCTGACAGCAGGGGAAATAGGCAGCATTTTCAAGAAAGGTGCTACCATATCGGCAGCCATGGGAGGTTGCCAGGCGGAAATCGGAGTTTCTTCGGCAATGGCCGCTGCCGGTCTTACGGAAGTATCCGGAGGTTCGACCGAACAGGTTTTGATGGCCGCGGAAATCGCTATGGAGCATCACCTGGGACTTACCTGTGATCCCATAGGAGGGCTCGTACAGGTACCCTGCATAGAGCGAAACGCCATGGGGGCCATAAAAGCGATCAATGCCGCTGAACTGGCCATGGACAGCGACCCTCAAAATGCCAAGGTCCCCCTGGACAAAGTGGTCAATACCATGTGGGAAACTGCCAAGGACATGAACTCCAAATACAAGGAAACTTCTGAAGGCGGACTGGCCGTGGGTGTTTTTCTGTCAGACTGTTAAAAACTACCCGGAAGGTTTCTTCCTGGTATCTATAATACCGAGAATCTTCCACATCCCCTGCTCATTCCGGAACAGGACAAAGGAATTTACGCCCGTATGGTGCAGTTTGTGATCGTAATAGAATTCATACGGTACCCAGACATCTGCCATCAGTCCGTCATGCCGTATGTCAAAGGACAATGGTTTTTCTCTGAAATCCACTGTTTCCGGAAGCGTCGTCACCGTTCTTACAAAACCGTCGAAAGACTGTGTACTTACAACCACCTTTCCATCCTTTTTCACAGAAATGCTTCGCAGGATACATCCCGGACCGGCAATACCCTTTAACCGTACCGAATCCCGGGCGTGAAAAGCGGCAAAGAATTCTGATACAGTCTTCCTTATAGCCGCTTCATCCCGTACGGACTGTGCGTTGAGGTTTCCCAGACAGAAAATCAGCCCTAAAAATAAAACCATTCTCATGGACCGTGTTTTTAAGCATACAATTTAGTACTTTTACAATAACTTTTCATTTTTTGGTTATAAAAGAATAAACAACAAATCATAAATAACGAATATGTCTGTTGCAAAAAAAGAATACAAAAGGGTTACGGTAAAATCCCTGGTTGAAATGAAAGAAAATGCCGAAAAAATAAGTATGCTCACTGCCTACGACTATTCCATGGCCAAAATCGTGGACGGCGCAGGGGTAGATGTTATTTTGGTAGGCGACTCTGCCAGCAATGTCATGGCAGGACACGAAACCACCCTGCCCATTACCCTCGACCAGATGATCTATCACGCGTCTTCAGTGATACGTGGCGTAAAAAGAGCTCTGGTTGCAGTAGACCTGCCTTTCGGAAGTTACCAATCGGACCCCAAGGAAGCATTGCGTTCGGCAATCCGGATCATGAAGGAGAGCGGAGCCCACGCCATAAAGCTCGAAGGAGGTAAAGAGATCAAGGAATCCATAAAACGCATATTAAATGCAGGTATACCGGTTATGGGGCACCTGGGCCTTACCCCCCAATCCATTTATAAGTTCGGATCTTATACGGTAAGGGCCAAGGAAGAGGATGAGGCCGAAAAATTAAAAGAAGATGCCATACTCCTGGAAAGAATGGGGTGTTTTTCCATCGTACTGGAAAAAATTCCCGCCAAACTGGCCCGCGAAGTTGCAGAGAGTGTTTCCATCCCCGTTATCGGTATCGGGGCCGGAAGCGGTGTGGACGGCCAGGTATTGGTGCTGCACGATCTGTTGGGCATGACCTATGAGTTCAGTCCGCGGTTCCTTCGCCGCTACATGAACCTCTATGACGACATGACCAATGCCATATCCCGGTATGTGGAAGATGTAAAAGAACGGGACTTTCCCAATGAGGAGGAACAATACTAATATATTCCTGATAGCCGAACTACGGGTTACAATCCCATGATCACAGGATATGTGATCCGTAGTTCCGTATGTTATATGAAAATACTTTCCAACAAAAATAACCTGCAGGTCCTTTACGAAGACAATCATATTATTGTTGTCAACAAGCGTCCGGGGGATATTGTCCAGGGCGATAAAACAGGAGACAAGCCGCTAAGTGAAGTCGTCAAGGAATACATTAAGGAGAAATACAACAAACCCGGCAAAGTATACCTGGGTGTGGTACACCGGCTGGACAGGCCCACAAGCGGGATCGTGGTTTTTGCCAGGACCTCCAAGGCCCTTCCCAGGCTCAATAAGATATTCGCTGAAAAGAAAGCCCGGAAAACGTATTGGGCGGTAGTCAAGAATCCTCCTCCGGCAAATGAGGGACACCTGGAACACTGGCTGGTACGGAACCCGAAGCAAAACAGGTCGTATGCCCATAACAAGGAAGTCCCCAACGCCAAAAAAGCAGCCCTGACCTATAAAACCCTGAAAAAGTTAACGAACTATTACCTCCTCGAAATAGACCTCCACACCGGAAGGCACCACCAGATACGTGCACAGCTGGCCGGTATGGGATGTCCGATAAAAGGTGATCTCAAATACGGTTTTGAACGGAGCAATAAAGATGCGGGCATTCATCTGCACGCCCGTAGACTCTCTTTTGTCCATCCCGTCAAGAAAGAAGAAATGACTATCACGGCACCTCCTCCCGAAAAAGATGTTATCTGGAAAAATTGTACAGGTTAAAAAGAAAGATCTCTTCTGAAACCTTCGAGCGCAGCAGGGCAGTTATCCTTCTGGCTGCGCCCGGGGTGTAACAGAAATGTTGTTTGGAGTGATTGAATTTGTGTTTTATTCCGCTTCACTTTTTACTACAAGGCGGAACCCTTCACCGTGGATGTTGAGTATTTCCACATCTTCATCCCTTTTGAGGTATTTTCTCAACTTGGCGATGTACACATCCATACTCCTGGAGGTAAAGTAATTATCGTCTCTCCATATCTTGGTAAGCGCCAGCTCCCTCGGCATCAGGTCGTTTTCGTGCAGGGCCAGCAGGCGCAGCAGCTCATTCTCCTTAGGCGACAGCTTTATGGGCTCTTCGTCTCCATAAGTCAAAAACCGTAGTTTGGAGTTCAGATGGAACTTACCTATCCGGAACTCGAACTGCTTGCTCTCTGCCGCTCCGGCATTGGCTTTTCGCTGCAGGATGGCCTTGATCTTAAAGAGCAGCACTTCCGAGTCGAAAGGTTTGTTCAGGTAATCGTCCGCACCCGCCTTATACCCTTTCAGGACATCTTCCTTCATGGTTTTTGCGGTGAGGAATATGATCGGTATGTGTTCGTTCTTCTCTCTTATTTCCTTTGCCAGTGTGAAACCGTCCTTGTAAGGCATCATCACATCCAGGATACAAAGGTCGAAATTATCCTTCCGGAACTTTTCAAACCCTTCCATGCCGTTCTTTGCTAAAACCACGTCAAAATTGTTTAGCGCTAAATAATCTTTAAGAACAATCCCGAAATTGGGATCGTCTTCAACCAATAAGATTTTTTTATTTACTGCTTCCATAATTTTTATATTAAAGGTAACTTTATAAAAAAGGTACTTCCTTTATCTTTTTCACTTTCTACATAGACCACTCCCTGGTGGTCCTCTACTATATTTTTTACGTATGCAAGCCCGAGTCCGTGTCCTTTTACATTGTGGATGTTGCCCGTATGCTCCCTGTAAAATTTTTCAAAAATCCTTTTCAGCACGGCTTTGCTCATTCCCATTCCCTGGTCCTGCACTTTTATGAGTATACTGTTTTTCACCGTTTCGGTATACACGTCTATTTGGGGTGAATCGGGGGAATACTTAATCGCATTGTCCAGGATATTTACCAACACATTGGTAAAGTGAAATTCGTTGGCAAGAACTTCGCTTTGTTCCGCTTCAAAATGTGTTTTTATATATCCGCCGCGATTCTCTACCATGAGAGAAATATGTGCAATGGCCTCTTCAATAAGATCGTGGATATCCAGAGCGTCTTTGGTGATCTCCAATTGATTCTTTTCCAGTTTGGATATCCGCAATACATTTTCTACCTGTGCATGCATTCTCTTATTCTCATCCCTGATCATCTGAAGGTATTGCCTCACTTTTTCGCGATTCTCCAGTATCTTGGGATTCTGAATGGCATCCAGCGCCAGGTTTATGGTTGCAATGGGGGTTTTGAACTCATGGGTCATGTTGTTGATAAAATCCGTTTTTATCTCGGATATCTGTTTTTGGCGGATAAGTTGGTGAATGGCCCCGGAATATGCAATAACAATAATCAATGTAAAAATAATGGACAACAGGGCCATGCCCAGAATACTGGATATCAGGAATTTCTTTTTCTTGGGAAACGTGACCAACAGGTCAAAATCCGTTTTCCCTTCTTCGTCTACAAAAATGGGGACTTTATACCTGGTACTTTCACTCAGGGCAAAATCTCTCGACCTTACTTTGGTGGCCAGGCCATTGTCGTAAACCCCGTATTCAAAATTAAGGTCGATCCCGGCTTCCGAAAGCTCCCGTTGTAACAACAACTGTATTTCCTGATCAGATACTCTTTCGCGTATAGGCTGACGTTTTGCATAATGCCGGAAATAGGTTTCGAAATGGGCCTTGTCTATGGCCGACATCCCGCCTATTTTTTCAATTCTCTCGGAAGGGGTATACTTTGTCTTACCGTCAATATCTATCCCTTCCTTTACAATAATCGTCCTCCGTTTACTGTTAAAGTTTTTAATGGGGATAGAATCCGATTCACTATCAAAGAACGTAGAAGATATGCCGTAATCCTCTTCCAGAACACCATGAGAATAAATGAACATTTCGTTATTTTCCTCATCCTTGTCAATAAAGAGTATCTGCCTGAGTTCTGCTTCTTTAAATTCTCCAATGCTGTCAATCAATTGCAGGTATTTATTGGAATAATCCTCTATTTCCCTTCTCTCGATCTTGCCTGAAACAGATTTTAACACCTGCATGACACTGTTGGAAAACTGCTCTTCTTTATCATCCACTGCTGTCTTTATCCAGTATCCCTGCACAAAAATGATACCAATCAGGGATAAACTCATCAAAGCAACCAGAAGGACAAATAACTTCTTACTCATTGAAGCAAAATTAAGGGTTTAATATGCAGTTTGTCTTAGCTTTAACCAAACCTTAACAAAATTACCCGTAATTTAACGGGAAGTATCGGCTTTTATTAAACGTAAATGCAGCTTTTCTACCTGTTTTTGTGTCGCTTCCAGGTCGGTATTGGTTATGATATGGTCTGAAAGTTCTGCTTTACGGGCTTCATCCCACTGGTTTTTTATACGGTTTTCCACGGCTTCCCGCGAAACCCCGTCGCGTTGCATCACTCTTTCTATTCGCGTTTCCTGCGGTGCCGTAACCGTTATTACAACATCGCAATCCTTATACGCCCCGCTTTCAAAAAGGATAGCCGCTTCCTTGATCACATAGGGAGCCTGTTGCTTTTCATACCACTGCCTGAAATGCCTGCCTACTTCGGGATGGATAATACCGTTAAGCCTGTCCAGGAGCTCCCGGTCCTGAAAAACAACGCCCGCTATATACGCATTGTCCAAACCGGATTCAGTATAGGCTTTTTCTCCGAAAATTTCTACTATCTGCGCCCTGACCTTCGAAGAGGTATGCATCAGCTTCTTTGCTTCGGTATCTGCTATGTACACCGGAACCCCCAATGCCGAAAACATCCTGGCTACAGTGGATTTACCGCTGCCTATACCTCCTGTTAAACCAACTATCATTATTTTGCCGCTATGTACTATTAATTTAACACTTTTACTCCGGACACACAAGGTGATCTCCGAAATATTTCACATTTACTTACCTGAATATCAGCGATTATTCTGACATCCGTTTTATCGGGAAGATTCATTTTTCCTGGTTTTTATCAGGATCTCAACCTGCTTCCCGGACAGTTTTATCCGTTTGACAATGGCAGGCTTTTTTGTCACCCGGATCGGAACATATTCCACCGAATCCGTGATGGAATTATAATCACACGCCACTGTAAAGTCCGAAGGACTCAAACTGCTCAGGTCCTTTAAGGCTCCCTGACAAATTATCTCTACCTCGGAAGGGAAAGTCCTGACCATTTTTTGTTCGGGCACATTCATCACGGAAACAGGAATGATCAGCTTTTTTTCGGAAAACCGCTCTACCCTGGCTGCCACGACCACCTTTTTGTGTTCAAATTCCAGGTCATTGAACTTTTCCGGAATATCAAGGGTAGTATGTATATCAATATCTTCATTCACTTCCCGGAGTGTAACCTGCCTGGTATATAACGTATCCAGTTCATTCACCTCAACATCCGGCCCGAATACACTCACGGTCTCCGGAGTTACCCTCAGACTGTCATATATGTGATGGTCGCGGGCAAAAGATATATCCACTCTGGGCATGACCTTTACTTTTTTGGTGATATTTTCACCCAAGCGGAAAAAGAGCGTATCGCCGGCAAACTGCCTTAATTCCACCTCGCCGGACATCGCCGCCATCAATTGCTTTCTTATATCTGTCGTAAGAAGGTAGAATTTGTTACCCGATTCCCTCAAATCAGACAGATCTATATCCACCTCCTTTCCGAAATATTTGAGGCCGAAAAGCTTGAATCCTTTGGCATTGATCTCCACCCTGATATTCCGGGAGGGATCTACCAGCAATTTCCCTTCCGGTACACCCACATAGTTAGGTCTTATGGATACCGAAGTGGTATAACGGTTGGGCAGCTTGATCAAAAACCACAGCACGCTGGAAAAAAGAAAGAAGAATAAAAACAAGGATGCCTTCTCCTTTTTAAGACGTGCCCATATTTTCTGTTTTTCAATTCTCATACAGGAGGTCTTGAAACCATTTGCTAATTAAAAAATAATTCCGGAAATGCCTTTTGCGGATCGCTTTTCAACACTTTCATCGCAAAAGTACTTTTTATAAAACCGTAACCATAGCCCGAAAATTGTACCAACACCGCAAAAACCGACAAAAATGCAACTTTTACATTCCTGTTCTTGTACAGGGCATCTATAAAAACAACAATAAAGAACAAGGTGTACAGTCCGGCAAAAAACGATAGTCCCGCCAACCAGAGAAAAAGTGAAAAGACCAGCCCGGTTACAAAAAGTGCGGGCAACCAGTACACGATTCTTTCGGTATGCGGATGCCAGCGGTTCAGAATGGGCCGGGTCATTCCGAATTTATAGACCTGTTTAAAGAATTTCGACCAGGAAATACGTCTTTTGTGATACACAAAGGCACCTTCAACAAACCGGGTATCATAACCGGCTTTCCAAAGTCGGATGGTGAGGTCCGGGTCTTCCCCGGGATGTATTTTCCCGAATCCTCCTGTCTTTAAAAACGCTTCCCTTGAAATTCCCATATTAAAACTGCGGGGCTGAAATCTGCCTACGGATTTTTTCTTTCCGCGTATCCCCCCGGTAGTGACCGTAGAGGTCATGGCATAGTTGATGGCTTTCTGCAGATCGGTAAAAGACGAATGTGCAGTGTCGGGCCCTCCGAAACAATGTACATAATCTGAAGTAAGTGCAGTCTGCACCTCCCTGAGATAGTGCGGCGGAAGAATACAGTCGGAATCCAGGATAATAAAATAATTCCCTTTTGCCTTTTGCATACCAAAATTCCGGGAATCCCCCGGTCCCGAATTGTCCTTGAAATAATAGGATATGTTCAACTTACCTGAAAAGCTATCGGTCACCTCTTTTGCCGGAACAGTCGACCCATCCTCCACAATAACCACTTCAAAAGGATTATCGTAATCCAGACCCGCCATGCTTTCCAATAGTTCCGCAACCTCATCGGGCCTGTTATACACCGGGATAATAAATGAGAATTCTAAATGCATAGGGCAAATATATAACAAAAGAGAGCACGGAAAAGAAGTGATTTTTATTCCGTATTCTTACCGCCCTAATTGCGGCCAAGAAATATGTATTTTATAAAAATGATGAGAAGAGCCGGACCAGGGAAACGAAAACCGAAATGCAAACGGAGAGCGTATTTTCACAAGCCTTATTCAAGAGGCAATTATTATTCACTGAACGACAATCTAAACTACCCGGATCTTAATCGAAAGTCGTTCCCACGAAAAAGCGTAATTCTCCTTATCCCCTATTGTTTTCTTTATACGAACGCAGTTATTTAACGTGAATAATGGATAAGAAAAAAGGCTCGCTTACTTCGGCTTCACTCAGCACAGGTCTTCAGGCGAAGAGGGGTGTCCTGCCGTGCAGGACGGGGAGTCTGACCAGCTCAAGCCCTGGGAATTATCCCCAAACACTTATGTTTATCCAATGGTTTGGGATTTCAAACCCTCCGACCAGACTAAAGTCTGCCCACCTCCCTTCTCCCGATAACCATCGGGATGAAGGGAGGAGCTTTTAAAAACTCAAAAAAGAACTTAAACTTTTACAATGCTTTTGCCCTGAACAACTTATTCATTATTCACGTTATTTAAATCTGTATGAAAAATTTCAATCTTTAATTTAATGCAACTTTGTAGCATTTATTATATCTTTGTCATCAAAATACAGAACTCAAAAACAGAAGCATGAAAGTACAAGATCATTTTGAAGTCATTGTTATAGGAGGGAGTTATGCCGGATTATCCGCAGCCATGGCCCTGGGCAGATCACTGCGTAAAACACTTGTTATTGACAGCGGACAGCCCTGCAACAGGCAAACACCCCACTCACATAATTTTATCACCCTGGACGGTGTTCCCCCAGCCGTTATGGCAGACAAGGCTAAAAAGCAGGTGTTGGAATACAATACGGTAACGTTTAAAGAGGGACTGGTTACAGCAGTAGAAAAACAGGACGATACATTTAAAATCCGACTCGGAGACCGTACTGTAATCATGGCCCAAAAAATCCTTTTTGCCACCGGAGTAAGGGACATTATGCCGTCTATTAAAGGTTTTGCGGAGTGCTGGGGCATAAGCGTGTTACATTGTCCCTATTGCCACGGTTATGAGGTCAGGAATGTCAGAACGGGAATACTGGCCAGCGGGGAAACGGCATTTGAAACCAGTAAACTCATACAACACTGGACCAACGACCTTACCCTGTTGACCAACGGTGATCCGGAACTTACCGAAATACAGACACATCTTATACATGAGCTGGGTATAAACATCATCAAAAAAGAAATCTCCGAACTGGAGCACGAAGACGGATACGTAAAAAGTGCCATCTTTTCCGACGGCACAACGTTTGAACCGAAAGCCATTTATTCCCGCGTCGCATTTGAACAGCACTGTAACGCCCCGGCAGAGCTGGGATGTGAATTCACCGATCACGGACATATAGCGGTCGATTTTCTGGGCAAAACTTCTGTAGACGGTGTTTATGCAGCCGGAGACAATACTACTCCCATGCGTTCGGTCTCCGTAGCTGTGGCTGCCGGTACCAAGGCCGGAGCGGCTATTAACCTGGAACTGATAAACGACAGACTGAAATAAAATGACAGGTAACAGGATATAAAAACACGGCCTGAACTGCTTTCCCCGCAATCTAAAGCTACCCGCATTTGATATTTCACAACATGCCGGGTAGCTTCTGATATATCAGAAAATATAACTCTTTCTGTATTTTAACTTTACAGATAAATCGTTGTTTCACTTTTATGCAGATGAAGTCCGGAGTTGTATAACTCAAGCATTTCCCCGGTCCAGCGTTCTATGGTCTTCGAAGTGGCCCTGTCCGCTTTGTCTAAGTAAAAATGCTTCATGACCTCCAAACCGCAATATGCATAGATCCCCTGGTCAGATGTCAGGGAGAGCGCTTCATCCATTCCGGTTTCCCGGTATTCTTCCGCAGATTTTCCCTGTGTATTGACAACAACTGCTTTTTTCCCCGTAAGTAATCCCTCCTGTTTCCCCCTGGCATAGCTATAAGCAAAACCATAACTGAAAACCCGGTCTATATACCCTTTCAGAATGGCGGGAAGGCCCGTCCACCAGATAGGATGAATAAAAGTAATACAATCGGCCCAGGTAATGTGCTCTTGTTCCTGCCGTACATCTTCCGCAACCATTCCGTTCCGTTGCCCTTTCAAATCCTCCGGGGAAAGTATCGGATTGAACGAAATACGGTATAAATCCCTTACTTTGACATGGTGTCCGTCATTTAACAAATGTTCTTCAAGCTTCTGTTTTAACCGGGCGTTCACACTTTCGGGGTTCGGGTGTGCGTAAATAATTAAATGTTTCATGATTTCCGTTTTTAATTCTACGGGGTAAAAGTAGTATCCCCCCTGCTTCTGAAATTGTATAAAAACGAAAACTAACTTACAGGGTTACAGATCTCTTTCTGGAATTTCAGGTATTTTGTCGGACTAAGGTTAAGATAATGCCTGAAGTCATGAATCAGCTGACTTTGGTCATAATACCCGCATTCGTGGATAATATCCGGCCAATCTACTGCAGAAGCGTTTGCCGTATGTTGCTGTATCATTTCAATGGCCTTCAGAAAACGGCGATAACGCCCAATTTCCCTTGCCGAATAGCCCATGCGTTTTTTATGCTGTAATTGTATGTTCCTCGGGCTCTGTCCGGTGGCTGATGCCACTGTTTTTACAATGTCAAGGTTATCGTGGTCAAAGTTCGCCAGGCGATGGCCTACGATGTTCCTGTCTTTTAAATAGGGGCTGCAAAACTCAAGGATAAAACGTACACGTTGTTCATTGTCAGTCAGCTCATCCAGTTTTTTCCACAAACCGGAAAAACAATTCTCCCCGGTCAATTCATCCGGGTCGGGCATCAGGTTTTCATCAATCATCGCTCTTCCGAAAAAACGATAGAAGGCATCATCCTTAAAATTGACGACCAGTATTTCAGCTCCCGGCGACAATGTATAATCAAAAGCCTTTTTTACAGGTCCCAGTACAAGGCATTTCCCCACTTCCGTTTCCTGCTCTCCGGACTGCAGCAATACTTTTCCGCCGAAATTAAAAACAAGTATGGTCTGATAAGAAGGCAACAGACTTTTTTGCACTGAGCTGCCGGAAGCATTTCCCGCGAAATAAAAATGGGTAAAGGCCTCCTCAAATTCAGGAGGTACTGCTATACGATATGCTATATATGTTCCGCGGTCCGACACTTTTTTAATGCAAAATAAAAATTTTATCGCAACTCCGGGCGATATGTAAATTCATATTCCAAAAAAAATCCCGTACAGTAAAGCACGAGATTTTTTGTGTTTCAACATAAGGAAGGCTTACAGAGCTCCCCATTCCTTTAATGCATCCTTATTCATTTTCACATAGTCAGAATTTCCGGCTTTTTCGGCAGCGGTCAAAGATTTTTTGGCAGCTTCGATAGCCCCTTTTTTGTCCCCTGCCTTGTGATAGATCAGCGACTTCTGCCGCAACATCCAGAAGGGCACTTCTTCCTGCATTCCCGCAGCTTTGTCTATCCATTCCCTGGCTTTATCGATATCTTTGTCTTCCTCAAGGTAATATACGGCCGCAGAATAATAGTCGCGCGCAGAAGGACCATTCAGGGCACCTTCTATACTTGCCATAGCCTTTTCTTCGGTAGGCACTTCGATCTTCAGACCTGCATACGTTCGTTCCCAAAGGATATCGAGCATGGCAGAATCATTGGTAATATCACCGAACAACATGGTAAAAGACTCAATGTCAAACGGCATGCTTTCCGCCGAAACCGTGGTTTTCAGGGCCACCTTGCTGTCGTCCCATTTTTGGGGATTGCCCCAGTTATTGGCATCCGTATAAAAAATAACTTCCCAGGAAGATGCATTGGGAATCGTATAAATGGCATAAGTCCCTTTTTTCAGTTCCTTTCCACCTATGGTAACGTCATCACTGAATGTAATTTTCGTATTCTCATTAGCTCCTGTACGCCAAACCTCCCCGTAAGGTACCAGGTCACCGAAAATGGTCCGGCCTCGCATGGCTGGACGGGAATATTCCAGGGTAATATCAGTCAGTCCCACCCGCTGCTCTATCTTTGCCGAAGGGCTTGGTGCGGGCGTTTGTACCTGTGCGGAGGCCGTAAATGAGGCCAAAACAAGACCGCACAACGCTAAAATGTGTTTTTTCATGGTAGTTGTCATTCAATTAGTTATTATTCGATTATGTTTTCGCAATAAAGATAATGAAGAAATATCACTTAAAAAGGTCTGATTTTATTTTTACCGTAATCTTTCCTCCTTCGTTTTCACATGTCGGAAAATCTTCTCCCCGATTCGGAAATACCTGATTCATTTCGTAATTTGGGAAGCCTAACTCAAATAAACCAATCATTTATGAAAACACATGCTGCTTTTCTCGCACTGCTTCTGTGCGTTGTTTTTCCCGTTTCTGCCCAAAACGGGATGAATGCTAACAAAAAGGCTGTTATCAATTCCGTGGAAAATCATTCGGACAAACTCATTGAGATCAGCGACAAGATATGGGCACATGCCGAAACGGCTTTCCGGGAAACAGCATCATCCAAACTTCTGGCGGATTACGCTGAAGCCAACGGTTTTACCGTAGAAAGAGGTGTAGCCGAAATGCCGACCGCCTTTGTTGCTACTTACGGATCGGGAAGCCCGGTAATTGGTATCCTGGGGGAATTTGATGCCCTTCCCGGAATTTCCCAAAAGGCACAACCCGTCAAAGCACCTCTGGAAGAGGGAAAACCGGGCCACGGATGCGGGCATAACCTTTTTGGCACCGGAAGCCTGGGCGCTGCAATAGCCGTAAAAGAACTGATAAAATCCGGGAAGCTCAAAGGAACGATCAAATTTTACGGCACACCTGCCGAAGAAAAATATTTCGGGAAATTATGGATGGCCCGTGAAGGCCTCTTTGATAACCTGGATGTCTGCCTGGACTGGCACCCTTCCGCAGAAACCGTGGCCGACGTCCAGAGTTCCCTGGCCCTCGTGGACTTTACCGTGGAATTTTTCGGGGAGGCTGCCCATGCTTCAGCCGATCCCTGGAACGGTAAAAGTGCTTCCGACGGCCTGGAACTGTACACCACAGGAATGAATTTTCTCCGGGAACATATCAAACCGACGGTACGGATACATTACCACATCCAGGATGGCGGACAGGTGGTTAACGTGGTACCGGAATACGCCAGGGTATGGACCCGGGTACGGGATACCAAAAGGGAAGGCATGCTCGAAGTCTACGAAAGGGTGAAAAAGATCGCAGAAGGTGCAGCAATGATGGCCGGGGTGGATTATAAGATCTCACTGGTTTCCGGACTTCATGAAGTGCTGGTCAACCGGGCCGGAGGAACCATCATGCAAAAAAACCTGGAACTGCTGGGTCCCATTACCTATACCAAAGAAGAAATTAACTTTGCCAAAAAGATCCAGGAAGCTACCGGTAAACCACAGATAGGCATGGACAGTGAAATACGTCCTCTGGAAGAAACCAAAGAACACCCCGGCGGCGGATCGACCGACGTGGGCGACGTAAGCTGGGTAGTCCCTGAAATAAGACTGGGGGTAACCACCGCCCCCAAAGATACGCCCTGGCACTCGTGGGCCGTAGTGGCCTGCGGCGGAATGTCCATCGGGCACAAGGGAATGACCTACGCCGCCAAAGCCATGGGTATGACCATCGTTGATCTTCTGGAGGCCCCTCAAAAAGTAGAAGCTGTAAAGGAGGAATTCAGGGAACGCAAGGGAAATGCAGAATACGAGGCCATACTACCGGACGGCCCGCCCCCGATAGATGGTGAATAATTCTTAAACATCAATATTACGGATACGGAAAAATCATTTTGTCATTTATGATACTCTTAATTCACCCGGTTATTCCGGGTGATTTTTTTGCCGTATCTTTGATATGGAAAACTACCTGTTCCGGATTCATATGGATACCATAGAAAAAAACAAGAAAATTATTCTTTTTGACGGCGTGTGCAACCTGTGCAACGCTTCCGTACAATTTGTCATCAAGAGGGATAAAAAAGATGTTTTTCGCTTTGCCGCCCTGCAAAGTGAACAGGGGCAGCAGTTGCTGGTCGAAAGAAACATTGACCCGGACGAAACCGACTCCATTGTTCTCATCGAACCCGGTGTGGCCTACTACACCAGGTCCCGGGCCGCTATCGAGATCGCTTCGGAACTGGGCGGCGGGTGGCGGTTGTTGCGTATATTTGAATATATCCTTCCCACATCACTCAGGGATAGTCTTTATAATTTCATCGCCAGAAACCGCTATAAATGGTTTGGCAGAAAAGATCAGTGCATGATCCCCACTCCTGAGCTAAAAGCCAAGTTCCTCGGGTAACCGGAAAATATTTTCGAGCACATTTTTTTAATTTATATCTTTAAGGCAAAAACCAGCCATTACCAATGCTATACCGGAAAATAAACAAAGTGGTTTTATCCGTATGTGTTCTCGCCTTGTTGCAGGCCTGTAATTCCCGGCCTGAAAAAAAAGAACAGAACACCCCGAAACCAAAACCGAATATTGTATTTATCCTTGCCGATGACATGGGTATCGGCGACCTGGGGTGTTATGGCCAGGAATACATCAAAACACCGAATATCGACCGTATGGCACGAGAAGGAATACGCTTTACCCAGTTCTATGCGGGAAGTACGGTCTGTGCCCCTTCAAGGGCCAGTTTAATGACAGGTCAGCATACCGGAATTACCCATGTACGGGGCAATGGGGAATACCCGCTTCCGGAAACCGACACCATCATTCCGCAGTTATTGCAGAAAGAAGGTTATAACACGGCCATGTTCGGTAAATGGGGACTCGGCCTGGAAGGTACCGCAGGTGAACCCCAAAAGAAAGGATGGAACCATTTTACGGGGCACCTCCATCACGTAGACGCACACTATCAGCAACCGGATTCCCTATGGCGACTCCGCAACGGCAAACTGGAAAAATTCGACACACCGGAGGGCAGCTATGGCAATGAAATATTCACCCGGAAAGCCCTGGACTTTATTGAAAACCAATCGCAGGAGCAGCCTTTTTTCCTTTACCTCTCCTTTACTGTTCCCCATGCCGAGTTGGTCGTACCGCAAAAATACCTGAAACCGTATTTGGATACCAATGGCCAAAGCAAATTCACCCCGGAAACTGCATGGCCGGACGGGAAGCACTACGGTCCGCAACCCTATCCAAAAGCAGCTTATGCCGCTATGGTAAGCAGTGTAGATAATTATGTCGGCCGGGTATTACGCCAATTAAAGAAAAAAGGGATGGCCGAAAACACCCTGGTCATATTTTCCAGTGATAACGGCACGCATGTCGAAGGCGGCCGTACCATGAAAGATGTTGCCTTTTTTAAAAGCAGCAGTAGGTACAGGGGCGTAAAAAGGGATGTCTATGAAGGTGGGATACACGAACCGTTTATAGCACACTGGCCCGGTAAGATCAAACCCGGGACGGTAAGCGACCATATCGGTGCTTTCTGGGATGTATTGCCTACGCTGGCCGAACTGGGAGGCGTAAAAAAACTACCGGAAAATACCAGTGGAATTTCCTTTGTCCCCGAATTACTCGGAAAAGGCCAACAGGCACAACACGATTATCTATATTGGGAATTCTATGAACGCGGTGGCAAGCAGGCTGTGCGCAAGCAACACTGGAAAGCTGTCCGCCTGAACGTCAAAAAAGATCCGGATGCCCGGATAGAACTATATGATCTTTCTTCCGACCCGCAGGAAGAACACAATGTCGCAGATGACCACCCGGAAATTATACGCGAAATGGAAAACATTATGAAAGAAGCCCATACGCCCAATCCGCTGTTTTCCTTTTAAAATTCGAACCAGGATTTTACCCGGGTTTTTGCATCAGTAACATATGATTTGTGCAGAAATTCATTTTTGGATTTGTCATATACATAATCCGAAGCCCACTCTTCATGATTTTCGGCCAGGGCACAGATACTTTCGCAGACATATCTTATTTCTTCACAACTCAACGTAGGATGAATGGACATACGTATCCACCCCGGTTTTTTGATCAGATCGCCCAGGGAAATTTCCGCTACGAGCTTATTCGATGCTTCCTGATCAACGTGCAACAGGTAATGTCCGTAAGTCCCCGCACAACTGCATCCCCCGCGGGTCTGGATGCCAAAACGGTCGTTCAGCAGCTTAACCCCCAGGTTGTAGTGCAGGTCATCGATAAAGAAAGACAGTACCCCCAATCTGTTTTTGTGTTGCGGTGCCAGTATCTTTACATTGGGGACATCCGACAGAAAATTAAATACCTGCTCCAGTATTTCGTGTTCCCTGTCCAGGATGTTTTTTACGCCCATCTGCTCTTTCAGCCGGATGGACAGGGCCGTTTTTATAGTTTGTAAAAAACCGGGGGTGCCCCCGTCTTCCCTTTCCTCAATATTGTCTATGTATTTGTGTTCACCCCACGGATTGGTCCAGCTTACTGTTCCCCCACCCGGAGAATCGGGAATCATGTTCTTGTACAGTTTTTTGTTGAACAGCAATACTCCGGAAGTTCCGGGCCCTCCCAGGAATTTATGCGGCGAAAAGAAAATCGCATCCAGTGAGGCCTCTTCGTCTTCCGGGTGCATATCTATGGAAACATAGGGCGCCGAACAGGCAAAGTCCACAAAGCATACACCGCCGTGACGATGTATCATTCTGGCGATGTCGTAATAAGGTGTCTGAATTCCCGTAACATTGCTGCATGCCGTTACCGAAGCGATTTTAAGTGGTCTGTCCTGATGCTTTTCCAGCAATGCTTCCAGGTGGGCCATACAAAACAGGCCTTCATCATCTGCGGGGACCACTTCCACAACAGCCATGGTCTCCAGCCACGAGGTCTGATTGGAATGGTGTTCCATATGGGTGACAAATACTACCGGACGGAGTTCATCGGGAATATTGGTGTGTTTCCTGAGGTTTTCGGGTACTTTTAATCCCAGGATGCGCTGAAATTTGTTGATCACCCCTGTCATCCCGCTTCCCGAGGTGATCAGAATATCGTCTTCCCTGCCGTTTACATGCTCCTTAATGATATGCCTGGCTTCGTGATAGGCCAGGGTCATGGCTGTCCCGGAGACCGTGGTTTCGGTATGGGTATTGGCCACATAGGGGCCGAAGTCCTGTAACAGCTTTTCTTCTATGGGCAGGTACAGGCGCCCGCTTGCCGTCCAGTCCGTATACACAATGCGTTTCTTCCCGTAGGGGGATTCGAATTCCTGATCAATCCCCACAATATTGTCCCGGAACGGTTTAAAGTATGCTTCGAGTTCCGTCCTGAATATTTTGGATTCTTCGGTTGTTGCTATCATTGTTCCAAATTTTTAATTCCACTATTTTTTCAGCGTCATATGCAATATGGGGTACGGTTTCCCCATGCTGTCCAGTTCAGACCGGCCTGTTCTTTCAAATCCCATATGTTCATAAAAGCCCCCGGCCTGCGGATTATCTTCATTGACATCAACCCTGTCTGTACCCATTACATCCACCGCGTACTTCAGCAATGTTTTGCCAAGACCTTTTCCACGCGCATCGGGATGAATGAAAAGCATCTCTATGTTTTTCCCCGACACCCCGAGAAAAGCAACGATCTTACGTTCTTTATCCCGAATACATTTCCGGTTCACATCCTTAAAATATTCATTACGGATCAAAGGCTTAAAAAACATTATATCATCCTCTTTCAGAAAATGATGAGTTGCTCTTACGGAAACCTCCCAGACTTCCACAGCGTCATCAAAATCCTCTTCTTCAAATGTATCTATATTCATCCTGTTCTAATCAGTAATTCACTGGCCTACGGATACCATGCCTTCGATTTCCGCTATCATTTTATCGGCAAGATTATCGGCTTCCGCCTGGCTTTTGGCTTCGGTATAAACGCGGATAATGGGTTCGGTATTGGATTTTCTGAGGTGTACCCAGTTTTCGGGAAAATCGATCTTTACGCCGTCTGTGGTCAATATATCTTCGTCCTTATATTTTTCCTTTACGGTTGACAGTATCGCATCCACATCGATTTGCGGAGTGAGCTGGATTTTTTTCTTGCTCATAAAATACGAAGGGTATCCTGCCCGAAGTTCACTCACCGGAATCTTTTTCTCAGCCAGGAGCGAAAGGAAAAGGGCCACACCCACCAGGGCATCCCGTCCGTAATGCAACCCGGGATAGATTATTCCGCCGTTACCTTCACCGCCAATTACCGCATCGGTTTCCTTCATCAGCGCTACCACATTTACTTCCCCGACAGCACTGGCCTGGTAATTTCCGCCGTGTTTCCGGGTAATATCCCTGAGTGCACGGGAAGAAGACATGTTGGATACGGTATTGCCCGGGGTCTTGCCCAGCACATAATCGGCACAGGCTACCAGGGTGTATTCTTCACCGAACATCTCCCCGTCCTCACTTATAAAAGCAAGCCGGTCTACATCCGGGTCAACTACAATCCCGAAATCGGCATTTTTCTTTACCACCAGTTCCGAAATATCGGTAAGGTGTTCTTTTAAAGGTTCCGGGTTATGCGGAAAGTGTCCGGTCGGGTCACAGTAAAGTTCCGTCACGTCTACTTCCAATCGTTCCAGAAGACGGGGGATTGCAATTCCCCCCGTAGAATTAACACCGTCCACCACTACGTGGAATTTTGCCGCTTTAATGGCGTCCCGGTTAACCAACGGAAGTTTTAATACCTCGTCGATATGCATATCGATATACGCCTCGTTAAGGGTTACTTTTCCAAGGCTGTCCACATCTGCGAATTCAAAATCTTCAGCTTCGGCCAGTTCCAGTATTTCGGCTCCTTCGGCAGCGTCTAAAAATTCGCCTTTATGATTCAGGAGTTTCAGGGCATTCCACTGCTTGGGGTTATGACTTGCCGTAAGGATAATCCCCCCCTCCGCATGCTCCATCGGAACAGCCACTTCTACCGTAGGGGTTGTAGACAAATCGAGTTTTACAACATCGATACCCAGACCGGTCAGGGTCCGGATAACGAGTTCCTGGATCATTTCTCCGGATATACGCGCATCCCGGCCGATAACCACTTTGAGCCTTTCCCTGGTGCTGTATTCATTTTTCAGCCAGGTACCGTAAGCGGCGGCGAATTTTACAGTGTCTATCGGTGTCAGGTTGTCGCCGGGGTTCCCTCCTATTGTTCCCCGTATTCCGGAAATGGATTTTATTAATGTCATGGGTTTATATTATTGTATTGAAATTTTGTTGCCCTTTTACAATTAAAATAAAGAAAAACACGAATGTTTCCTGGTCTCAAAGACAGAACAAATATACAATTATATGTTTAGCATTTTAGCGAAAAACAGAATTCCCCGAATGCGGGGGAACGCTTTTTTTGTATATTCGGAAAATGAATTTTTTAGCACATATTTATCTCTCCGGTGAAGATGAATTTATTCAGATAGGAAACTTCATTGCCGACGGTATCAAAGGGAAAAAATACCTGGCGTTCCCGCAAAAAATACAGGAAGGGATATTACTGCACCGGGAAATCGATTCTTTTACAGATCACCATCCCGTGGTAAGACAGAGCACAAAGAGGCTACATCCCAATTACAGTCATTACAGCGGTGTTGTTGTAGACATGTTTTACGACCATTTTCTGGCAAAAAACTGGAAGCGCTACTCCGATATCCCACTGGAGGTTTTTGCTGAAAATTTTTACCGGATGCTGCAAAAACATCATGCCGTTCTGCCGGAAAGGACACGAAACATGATCCCCCATATGATAAGGGACAACTGGTTGGTAAACTATGCTTCCCTGGCCGGTATTGACCGGGCAATGACACAACTCAACCGCAGAACAGACTACCAAGCACATATGAATGAAGCGATAAATGATCTCAGGGAACACTACCCCCTTTTTGAAAAGGAATTTACCGGGTTTTTCGAAGAGTTGATTATATTTACAAAGGCAAAACTCCGCGAAGGAGTGATAAAAACGGTTAAGGGAGCAGAGAACAAAGACAACGATCAAAAAAAAGGATGAAAACCGTTTAACGCAAAACTTAACTTACACCATGAGAACATACACCAGAACCTGCCTGGTATTCCTGGGCATTTTCCTTTTTATAAGTTGTAAAACAAAGCCCTCCCGCACCACCGGATTGATTGCAGATAAAGCAATGGTCGTGTCGGCACGGGAAGAAGCTTCCCGGATAGGCGTGGAAATCCTGAAAAAGGGTGGAAATGCCTTCGATGCCATGGCAGCAACAGAGCTTGCCCTCGCCGTAGCCTATCCTTTTGCCGGAAATCTCGGCGGCGGCGGATTCATGGTCTACCGGAAAGCCGACGGTGAGATCGGCGCCCTGGACTACAGGGAAAAGGCTCCGCTTGCCGCGCATAAGGACATGTATCTCGATAGCCTGGGCAATGTAATTCCGGGTAAAAGTACACTTGGCGCCATGGCCGTAGGTGTACCCGGTACGGTAGCCGGGGTTTTTGAAGCTCATCGCAAACTGGGCTCCCTGCCGATGACCGAAATACTCGAACCCGTTATAGCCCTGGCGGAAAAAGGGGTCGTAGTAACCGAAAAACAGGAAAAACACCTTGGCAGGTACCGCGACCTTATTATCGAAGTGAACGGGGACAGCACATTTTTTGCAACACCTTTTAAAAAAGGCGATACCATAAAATACCCTGCACTGGCCAACACCCTTAAACGTATTCAAAAAAACGGGAAGGCCGGTTTTTACCGTGGTGAAACAGCTAAAAAACTGGCCGGTCACATTCAGCGCAAAGGCGGAATCCTGACGGAAGAAGACCTTGCCAAATACGAGGCCAAATGGAGAATCCCGGTCATATTCAATTATAAAAACCTCAAGGTCATCTCCATGTCGCCGCCCAGCAGCGGGGGGATCACTCTCGGGCAGATCATGCAGATGATCGCCCCTTATCCCCTGGCGGAATACGGACACAATTCGGTGAAAAGTATCCAGGTCATCACCGAAGCCGAACGCCGGGCCTATGCAGACCGGAATTACTTTCTGGGCGACCCGGATTTTGTAGACATTCCGAAAAAGACGCTGTTGCACGAAAGTTACCTCCGCAAACGGATGGAAAACTTTTCATTTGACCGGGCTACCAAATCTTCGGAGGTGTCGCATGGAGAAATCCAGATCACGGAAAGCAACGAAACCACTCATTATTCCATCGTAGACGCCCGGGGCAATGCTGTTTCCGTAACCACTACACTTAACGGGGCCTACGGCTCCAAAGTTTACAGCGACGAACTTGGGTTTTTCCTGAACAACGAAATGGACGATTTCAGTGCCAAACAGGGTGTGCCCAACATGTTCGGACTTATCGGGGCCGAAGCCAACAGTATTGCGCCCGAAAAACGTATGCTCAGCTCCATGACCCCCACTATTGTGGAAAAGGAAGGCAAACTCTGGATGGTAGTCGGTACACCGGGAGGTTCTACGATTATCACATCAGTGCTCCAGGCGATCCTCAATGTATATGAATACGACATGGGAATGCAGGAAGCGGTCAATGCTCCCAGGTTTCACCACCAGTGGTTACCGGACACCATTACTTTCGAACCCGGTGCCTTTTCCCCTGAAATACTGAGCAGCCTGAAACAGAAAGGATACCTCATTAATGAAGACCGCACACCAATACTCGGCAAGGTGGATGCCATCCTGATATTGCCCGGCGGAAAACTGGAAGGCGGGGCCGACAAGAGAGGGGATGATACTGCCATAGGGTATTAAATTTCCGACCCCCTGTTCCTTTTCCCGGAGAACAGACAGGTGTATACAAATAATAATGTTAAAACTTTCCCCCTATTAAACCTATACTACATATTCCGGTCTAAAAGGAACCGGAAGTTGAGTCATTAAACTTCTGTTAAATTGTATTAAATTATTATAACAGAATAGGAAAAACCTGATTTTACCAGTAATATAGCTAAGAGTTTAAACCAACAGACACGCCGTAGAATGTATTATCGATCTTTACTTGCTTCCATTGCTTTGCTATGGACCACGTTTTTATTTTCCCAGAACACTGTAGAAATCCACGGAACAATTACCGATGCCACCGATCAGTCTCCCCTGGAGTCGGCCACGGTCTATCTCACCAGTCAGAAAGACTCTACAGTAATTGACTATACCATAAGCAACCGGAAAGGTGCCTTTACGCTTGAAGTCCGCAAAACCGATGAGCCCGCTTTTATCAAGGTCTCCTTTATCGGGTATAAAATCTATTCCAAACCGCTCAAGGATTTAAATTCTTCGGTGGACCTGGGCACCATCAAACTCCGGGAAAATGCCGACGAGCTCGCTGAAGTTGTGGTACAGGGCGAAGCACCCCCTATCCGCGTCAAAAAAGACACCCTGGAATTCAACGCCTCTTCATTTAAGGTAAGGCCGGACTCTAATGTAGAAAGCCTGCTGGAACAACTTCCCGGTGTCGAGGTCGATACCGATGGTAAAATAACCGTTAACGGCAAGGAAGTGAACAAAATACTCGTCAATGGCAAGTCCTTTTTCGGGGATGACGGCCAGATCGCCACCAAAAACCTGCCTTCGGACATTATCGATAAAATACAGGTCTCGGATACGAAGACCAAAGAGGAAGAACTCTCGGGAGAAGAAGCCAGTTCGGACGAGAAAACCATCAACCTCACCATACAGGAAGACAAGAACAAGGGATATTTCGGCCGGGCCACTGCGGGTTACGGTACGGATGATCGGTATGAGGGTAACCTTCTCCTAAACTATTTTAACGACGACCAGAGGATAAGCATTCTCGGCGGATCGAACAATATCAACAGCGTCGGTTTTTCCATGGACGAAATATTCGATGCCATGGGAGGCGGAAGGAACGTATGGGCTTCCGGAAACGGCGGAGTGAACATCAACGGGGTTTCTTTCGGTGCCACGGGCTCCGGAATAACAACCTCGCACATAGGAGGTATTACTTTCGCAGATGATGTATTGGACGATAAACTGGAAACGGAAGGCAGCTATTTCTATACCCAGACCAGCCGGGAAAACGAAAACAGGACCGAACAGGAAAACCTTACCCCCGACGGGGGGTTTACCTCCAATTCTGAAAACACTACACAAAACGATTCCAGGGACCAGAGCTTTAATGCCAACCTGGAATACAAACTGGATTCCCTGACTACCATAGGTTTTTCTCCAACCCTGAACAAGACCGATTCGGATTTCAGCTCGGAACAAACCCAGTTTTCCGTTGACGAGAACGGTAATCTCCTTAACGAAAGTGAAGCGATCAACCAGAGTTCCACAAACCAGGAAAGTTTTCGCTCCAATCTTTTTATTGTGAAACGGTTCAAAAGAAAAGGACGCTATCTCAATTTTCATTTCAGCAACAACAATTCTTCGAACAATTCGGAAGGGCTTAACAGATCTTCTACTGCCTTCTATCAGAATGACGATCCCGATGATATCCGGGACCAGAAGGAATTTAATGAAAACCAGTCTGACAACTATTCTTTGCGCCTGAGATATACCGAACCCATTACAGACTCGCTCAGCCTCAGGGGAAGTATCAGCTATGATACCAACAAGACAACAAGCAACAGGGAAACTTTCGATGCAGACGAAGCCACAGGGGAATACACCCTGAGAAATGACCCGCTTTCCAGTTATACCACATCCAAAACGGATGCCATTAATCCTACGGTAGGGCTGAGAATACGAAAAGAGAAACTGTGGGCCCGGATAGACCTCGGGACCAATATTACCGATTACCGTAACAGCTCTCTTTATCTCGGGGAGCACACCGAACTGAAGGAGCAGTATATTTATCCTACTGCCCGGGCCAATATACGATATGAAATGTCCAAGGGGAAATCGATCTATATCAACTACAATTACAGGGTCAATCTGCCTTCTGCATCACAGTTATTACCGGTGGAGGATTTGTCCAATCCGTTAAGCACCACGATGGGTAACCCCGATCTCAGGCCTACGAAGACACATTCGATGTATTTCAATTTCAATAATTATGACTTTGCCAGCAGATCAGGGATATTTACTTACGGAAACATCAGTTATGACGAAGATAAAGTGGTTTCCGTGACCACATATGACGATAATTTTAAACGCACCACCACCTATCAGAACCTGAGCGGCACTTATTCCGGCTATGCCGGGATGAACTGGAGTGCTTCCAAAAAGAAGGAAGAGCACTCTTTCAGGTATCGTCTCGGGGTCAATGTAAATTTTTCCCGTAACAAGGGAATCACCAACAACGAAAATTTCAGGGCCAATAACCTGGCACTGAACCCCTCAGGATCATTTACCTGGGAATACGGCGAACTGCTCACCATTGAGCCCAGTTACAATTTTAACTACAACGAATCGCGCTACACCAATTACAGGATAGACAAGAGTTCCAATTTCCGGCATAATTTCAAGATACAGACCACTTCCTACTGGCCTGAGAATATTGTTTTCGGGAATGATTTCGGATACACCTATAATTCCAATATAGCCGACGGGTTCCAGAAATCGTTCTGGTTATGGAACAGCAGTATCGGGTACAATTTCATGAAAGACAAGATGACTTTTAAAGTGAAGGTATACGACCTCCTGGACCAGAATGTAGGTACGAGACGGAACATCACCGATTCGTATATCCAGGATGTTGAAAATACCGTATTACAGCGCTATGTCATGTTTTCACTAAGCTGTAAACTCGATAAATTCGGCGGTAAGAAACCGGAAAAAGGGCGAAGGTTCCGCAGGTTCTGAATTAAACATGCCCGAAAGAACGGAAACCGTTTTTCCGGGCATCACTCATAGAAACTGTATTTTACTCGTACCAGTGTGTCAGTTCCACCACAACCCGGGTCTCCCCTTCGGAAATCGTCACAACTTCAGGCACTACACCTTCCCACGGGCCGGTACGCCCGGCATCAAAACGGTACGTCCCGGGAGGAATACGGAATAGCCCATTCCTGTCTGCGTAGAAATAATCGCCGGTTTCCTGGTCAATGGCATAAAAATCACTTACCATGACACTTCCACTCACGGGATCTCCGTGAATGTCCACCAGTTCAATCTGTACTTCCACTGTTTCTTCGGTTACTGCAATCCCGGTATCGGAAACTGTAACAGGTGAAGAAAATCCGGTTTGGGAAACCAGAAGCAATAAAACAACGGCTAAGAAAAAAGAAAACTTTTTCATGGATACTATTATTTAAGATTTGGTATCTCAAATATAATGCAAAATATGATCAAAAATGTTGCGATAGGGTTAATATATTAATATCGGATAGGGTATTTCAAGTTTATAAACGATTTTGTATTTTTGTGGAGTGTGGGATATAGATTTGACATACAGGAAAGAATTCAAGGACGTTTTTGACCGTTTGCTCGACAAAAGGGACGTACTCAAAAACCACCGTCCGCTCCCCTCTATTGCCATGGAGAAAATAAAGGAGAGCCTCATGATTGAATGGACCTATAATTCCAACGGTATTGAAGGGAATACATTAAGCCTGAGGGAAACCCAAATGGTCCTCCAGGAAGGCATTACCATAAAAGGTAAATCCCTCAGGGAACACTTCGAGGCCAAAAACCACGAAAGTGCCATTCATCACCTGTATTCCCTGGTGGAAAACACCTCACAGGCACTTACAAGTTCTGATATCCTGTCCCTTCACGCTTATATTTTACGCAGTATTGAAGACGAATTTGCAGGCCGTTTACGCAACGGAGGTGTACGAATAGCAGGAGCTAACTTTACGCCTCCTAATGCAAGAAAGGTATCCGGGCTCCTCGACGAACTGATAGCGTTTGTGCAGGTCAATCCGCTTGAACTCAATGATATTGAGCTGGCCACTGTATTTCATCATAAATTTGTATGGATACATCCGTTCTTTGACGGCAATGGAAGAACCGTACGCCTCGCCATGAACCTGTTACTCATGCGTAAAGGCTTCCCTCCTGCCATTATCCTTAAAAATGACAGAAAAAAATATTACGAAGCCCTTAACCAGGCCAACAGGGGAAATTACCAGAAATTAATACTGGTCATATCGCAGGCCCTCGAACGTACACTGAACATCTATATAACTACGCTTCCGGGAAGTGATTATGAATATACCGAAATTTCCAACCTGGTGGAAGAAGAAAGCCTCCCCTACGGGCAGGAATACATAAGTCTGCTGGCACGGCAGGGAAAGATCGATGCCTACAAGGAGGGCCGTAACTGGCTCACCACAAAAAAAGCCATCAAAGATTATATGACCAACAGAAAAAGAAAACGCTGACCATTCCCCGGTCAGCGTTTATAAAAGTATCGTTACCTCCGGATCGCTGTTGTTATTCCGGGTGCATAAACTGCTGTTTTCCGAGGAGCTCCTCTTCGGTTTCCTCATGATCTTCATCGGGAACACAACAGTCTACCGGACATACCGCGGCACACTGCGGTTCTTCGTGAAAACCTTTGCATTCGGTACACTTATCGGGTACTATGTAATATATATCGTCGGAAACAGGTTCCTGGGCATCATCGGCATTTACGGCTTTCCCGCCGGGCAAAACAACATCTCCGGACAGGGAAGTACCATCACTGTACCTCCAGTCATCTGCTCCTTCATAAATAGCCGTGTTAGGGCATTCCGGTTCGCAAGCCCCGCAATTTATACACTCATCTGTTATGATAATTGCCATGTTTTTTTCTTTTTCGTGTAACTTTGTCCTGCAAAAATACGGCGAAAAGGAATTCTATACAAAAAAACTAGACTTTTCATTGCCATTGATTTTTGAGCAGGAAACAAAATATGGTATGAGTTCCCATGTATGCCCGTTTTTCCTGTTTTACATTATTAAAAAAATTACAGCGCTGTTATGCACAACCTGGACAACAAGATAAATGCCTTTGTTAAATTAGGGGAATTCCTGAGACAATTCAGTGATAAAGAAAACAACAAAAAAGAATATTCGGAACACAATGCCCTATTCTTTGACGGTTTTCGGCATCAGTTACAACTGGCCAGGGAACACAACGGATGGTTTACCGGGGAAAATCTCACCTTCTCCCTAAAGCAATGGGCCGATGCGCTTTCCCGTGAAAACCTTGACCGGTGGCTGTCCCGCTATCAGATTTCCCCTACCACTTCCAAAAAGGTGGCCGTGGTCATGGCCGGAAATATTCCCCTTGTGGGCTTTCACGATTTTATGAGCGTACTGCTCTGCGGGCATTCGGTGCTTGTAAAACAATCCTCCAACGACAGGCACCTCCTGCCCTATCTTGCCAAATACCTGGAACACGTGGAACCGTCTTTTAAGGGAAAGATCACATTTACCGAACAAAAACTGGAATCTTTTGACGCAGTGATTGCTACCGGGAGTGACAACACCTCGCGCTATTTCGAATATTATTTCGGTAATAAACCGAACATCATACGAAAAAACAGGAATTCCGTAGCGGTACTTACCGGAAAGGAAACCGAAGCCCAACTCGCCGCCCTCGGAGAAGATGTTTTCCGGTATTTCGGACTGGGATGCAGGAACGTATCCAAACTTTTCGTCCCGGAAAATTATGATTTCGATCCTTTCTTTAAGGCGATATATCCTTTTAAGGACATTCTTAACGTACAAAAATACACCAACAACTACGACTACAACAAGGCCGTATATCTCATGAGCCTCTTTAAACTGAAGGAAAACGGGTTTTTGATGCTCAAGGAAGACAAAAACTATGCTTCGCCCATCGCCACCCTGTTTTACGAAACTTATACGGACACCGAAAACCTCCGAAAAAAACTGGAAGAAGATTCTGAAAAAATACAATGTGTTGTGGCCTCCGGTTTTTCCGGAAAAGAAGTTCCTTTCGGAAAGACGCAAAAGCCCGAATTATGGGATTATGCGGACGGTGTGGATACTGTTGAATTCCTGTTAAAAATATAACAAATAATTATCGTTTTTATAACTGTTTTTCCTCCTAATTTTAGCATTTTTGCAGTGAACATTCAACACAACATTGTCAAATCTACATAATGAAAAAACACAACTTTAGTGCGGGCCCCTGTGTTCTTCCGCAAGAGGTAATGAAAAAAGCCTCAGAAGCGATTATCAATTTCAACGGTTTGGATCTTTCACTCATAGAAATCTCCCACAGGAGCAAAGATGCTGTAGAGGTGATGGAAACTGCCCGTTCCCTGGCCCTGGAACTGCTCGGTCTGGAAGGAAAAGGCTACCAGGCTCTGTTTCTTCAGGGAGGCGCCAGCCTGGAATTCCTGATGGTAGCTTACAACCTGCTGGAGAAAAAAGCAGCGTATCTGAACACCGGAACCTGGAGCAGCAAGGCCATAAAAGAGGCAAAAGTAATGGGAGAAGTCATCGAAGTAGCCTCTTCCAAAGACGCCAATTTCAACTATATCCCCAAGGGCTATTCCATTCCTGAAGATGCCGATTACTTTCACTGTACCAGCAACAACACCATTTTCGGGACACAGATAAAAGATTTTCCGAAAACGAATGTTCCGCTGGTATGCGATATGAGCTCCGATATTTTTTCCAGACAACTGGATTTTTCTAACTTTGACCTTATATACGCAGGTGCCCAGAAAAATATGGGGCCGGCAGGAACTACCCTGGTTGTGGTGAAGGAAGATATCCTCGGGAAAGTATCCCGTTCCATTCCTTCAATGCTGGATTACAAGGTACACATAGGTAAGGACAGCATGTTCAACACGCCCCCGGTATTCGCGGTATACGTGTCCATGCTCACCCTGCAATGGCTGAAAGACCTCGGTGGCATACCTGCCATAGAAAAGATCAACGAACAAAAAGCATCGCTGGTGTATTCGGAAGTAGACCGAAATCCGCTGTTCAAGGGCTTTGCCGCTGTTGAAGACCGAAGCGCCATGAATGCCACTTTTAACCTGGTGGACGAAACACATAAAGAAGCCTTTGACACCCTCTGGAAAGAGGCCGGTATTAACGGATTGAACGGCCACCGAAGTGTTGGAGGCTACCGCGCTTCCATGTACAACGCGCTTTCCGTAGAAAGTGTACGGGTCCTGGTTGATGTTATGCAGGAACTGGAGAAAAAAGCGGGATAAGGTAACACCACAACAACTTATAATAATCTGATTTCCCGAATAGCGGGAAGACATAAAAATACAGAAAAATGAAAGTATTAGCTAATGACGGAGTTTCAAAAAGCGGAGTCGAGGCCCTGGAAAAAGGAGGTTTTGAAGTGATCACCACGAAAGTGGCCCAGGATCAGCTCGTTTCATATATCAACGAAAATAAGATCGATGTCCTCCTGGTACGCTCGGCAACCAAAGTAAGAAAGGACCTTATCGATGCCTGCGAAAGCATCAAGGTTGTAGGACGCGGTGGTGTTGGCATGGATAACATCGATGTGGATTATGCAAGATCCAAAGGGATCAGTGTGATAAACACCCCGGCCGCATCATCACAATCTGTGGCAGAACTCGTATTTGCCCACTTATACGGAGGTGTGAGGTTCCTTTACGACGCCAACAGGAACATGCCCCTCGAAGGGGAAACCAAGTTTGGCCAGCTGAAAAAAGCATATGCCGGCGGACAGGAACTACGGGGAAAGACCATCGGTATCATTGGTCTCGGCCGTATTGGTGTCGAAACGGCCAAAATAGCCCTGGGAGCAGGGATGAAGGTCATTGCTGCCGACAAGTTCGTAGACAAGGCCGATGTTATTGTCGATTTCTTTAACGGGCAATCCATAAAAGTGGAAATCAAGACCCAGCCACTGGAAGAAGTATACAAGGAAGCCGACTTTATTTCACTCCACGTTCCGGCCCAAAAGGAATACGTGATCGGTAAAAAAGAACTGAACATTATGAAGGAAGGTGTCGGCATCATCAATGCTTCCCGCGGAGGTGTTATTGATGAAGTGGCCCTGGTAGAAGCCCTCGACAACGGAAAAGTCGCTTTTGCCGGGCTTGACGTTTTTGAAAACGAGCCCACTCCTGCTGTTAAAGTCCTCATGCATCCCAAAATTTCCCTTACACCGCACATCGGTGCCGCTACCAATGAAGCACAGGACAGGATAGGCACGGAACTGGCAGAACAAATTATCAGCATTTTAAAGTCAGAAACGGTATAATCGTCGATTTTCTTACAATTTTTCAAAGTCCTCTCGCCCCCGGTGAGGGGACTTTTTCGTATATTAGGGTTTTCTTAACACATTTATTCTTAATGTAAAAAACAAAAAATGGCAGGTATAGCAGATTTACTGAACAGCGACCTCGGCAGACAGATCATTGGCGGAGTGAGCAACGAAGCGGGGACTTCACAACAAGATACCACAAATGTATTGAGCATGGCACTCCCGGTGTTAATGGGAGCCATGCAAAAAAATGCTTCCTCACAGGAAGGGGCAGCGGAGCTGCTCGGAGCACTTTCGGGAAGTAAGCATTCGGGAGGTATCCTGGACAACCTGGGCGGTTTCTTCGGCGGTGGTGTAAACCAGGAAGATGAGCAGGACGGCGCCGGGATCCTCGGACATATCCTGGGCGGAAAACAATCGACCGTAGAAAACGCCATCAGCCAGAAATCCGGTGTCAATGCCGGTACGGTAAGTAAAATAATAAAGATAGCCGCCCCCATACTTATGGGATTCCTTGGTAAACAGGCCCGTCAGCAGAATGTGAATTCCACAGACGGCGTTTCCGGCTTGCTCAGTGGTTTAATGGGCGGACAGGGCGAAAAAAACCAAAGCCTTGTCTCCTCCCTGCTCGATTCGGACGGCGACGGCAGCGTACTTGACGACATTGCAGGAATGGCCCTGGGCAACAAAAAAGGTGGCGGAGGACTCTTAGGAGGACTCTTCGGCAATTAACGTATTTTAAGAAGTAAAAAAGATCACCTTGTAGTACCTTTACAGGGTGATTTTTTATTTCAGGTAAATCACCAATGCATATTTTTGTATTTAGTATAAAAAAAGTATTTATCACAAAAACAAATTAAGGCTATGAAAAACAAAACGGCATATATTACCGGCGGTTCCAAAGGGATCGGACTCGGAATAGCAGAAGCACTTCTTCAACAGGGAATAAAAGTTGCCGTAACCTGCAGGGACAAAAAACGTGGAGAAGCCGCCATGCAAAGCATTTCAAAAGATCGTGAGGCTTACCTTGTGATCGAATCGGATGTTAAGGATTACAATGCAGAACAGGCTGCCATCCAGAAGGTAACTGATACCTGGGGCCAGCTCGATGTGGTCATCGCCAATGCGGGTATAGGTGTTTTTGCCCCGATAGATGAGTTATCTCCCGAAGCATGGAACAATACGATAGATACGAATCTAACAGGCGTTTTCAACACCGTAAGAGCAGCCGTTCCGGCACTGAAAAAAAGCAAGGGCTATATCATTACCATAGCAAGCCTTGCGGGAACAAACTTTTTTGCCAAAGGCGCCGCATATAATGCCAGCAAATTTGGCCTGGTAGGGTTTTCCCAGGCCATTATGCTCGACCTGCGTCCTTATGATGTCAAGGTATCTACCATTATGCCGGGCTCCGTAGCTACCTATTTCAACGGAAATACGCCCGACGCTTCCGACGCCTGGAAAATACAACCCGAAGACATCGGACAGATGGTGGTTGACCTGTTAAAAATGCCCGCAAGGACACTGCCCAGCAAGGTGGAAGTCCGACCGAGCAAAACTTCGGCAGATTGATAAAATTTGAGTCAGGAAGTACGATGTACGGCACATGATTTATGTAAACCGTAAATCGTACTCGTAATTCTAAAATAACCTGTATCTTTGCCGCCTAATTTTTTTCACCTATGCGATTGCACAGAAACCTGGTTTTTACGGTTATTGATTCTCTGAATTTCATCTTTAATGAAGGTGAATATGCCGACAAGGTGGTAGCTAAAGCATTGAAAAAGGACAAACGCTGGGGAAGCAATGACCGGAAGTTTGTTGCGGAAACCATTTATGACATCGTCCGCTGGAAGAGGTTGTATGCCGAAATTGCCGGGGTAAAAGAACCGTTTGACCGGGATAACCTGTGGCGTGTATTTGCGGTCTGGGTAGTGCTTCGCGGGTACCGCTTACCGGACTGGAAACAACTGGCGGGCACCCCTTCCCGGAGGATTAAAGGTAGATTCGAAGAACTGTCTAAAATAAGAAAATACCGGGAATCCATTCCGGACTGGATGGATGAACTGGGGGTGAAAGAACTCGGAGAACTGACCTGGGAAAAAGAGATTGCCACACAAAATGAACAGGCCAGGGTAGTATTAAGGGCAAATACACTCAAAACTACCCGGGAAAAATTAAAAACCGTATTGGCCGAACAAGGTATTGATACGGAAACCTTAAAGGATTATCCTGATGCCCTGGTATTAAAGGAACGGGCAAACGTATTTCTAACCGATGCTTTTAAAGAAGGCCTTTTTGAGGTCCAGGACGCTTCGTCCCAACTCGTGGCCCCCTTTCTTGACATACACCCCGGAATGCGGGTGGTTGACGCTTGTGCCGGTGCCGGGGGCAAAACGCTTCATATGGCCTCACTAATGCAGAACAAGGGCCAGATCATTGCCATGGACATCTACGAAAGCAAGATGAAGCAACTGAAGACCAGGGCGAAGCGAAACGGGGTTTTTAATGCAGAGTACCGTATCATAGAAAACAACAAGGCCATAAAAAAACTCCACGAAAAGGCAGACCGGGTATTGATCGATGCACCGTGCAGCGGACTGGGAGTACTACGGAGAAACCCGGATGCCAAGTGGAAATTACAACCGGAATTTGTCGATACCATCAGGAAAACACAGCAAGAACTGCTGGAAGGCTATTCCAAAATGGTAAAACCCGGAGGAAAAATGGTCTATGCCACCTGTTCGGTATTGCCTTCGGAAAACCAGGAACAGGTACAAAAATTCCTTGCTACTGCGGCGGGAGAACAATTCACCCTGGAAAAAGACCGGAAGGTACTCGCATCCACTTCCGGATTTGACGGTTTTTATATGGCTTTGCTAAGCAGGAAAAGCTAAAATTCCCCTTTTAGCTTTTCGAGGATGTAATCGGGACATTTAACAGGTTTCCCCGACTTCATATCCACAAAGGCCAGGACCGTATTTCCCAATGTTAAGATTTCCCCTTTTTCACTGTAAATTTTGTAGTCGAATTCTATCTTAACACCCGGTCTTTTTTTAAGGGTGGTCGATACCGTTATTAGATCGTCATACCTTGCCGGTCTCTTGTAATCCAGATGTAGTGAAATAACAGGGAGCATAATACCGCTTTCTTCCATTGACCTGTAGGAAACCCCTATGTTCCTGAGCCATTCCACTCTTCCCATCTCCAGGAATTGTGCGTAATTACCATGGTACACCACCCCCATCTGGTCGGTTTCACCATAACGAATTCTTATTCGGGTTTCATACGTTTTCATAAAAATTTATCGTATCTTTTACGTGTTAAGATATTGTAACGTTATTGTTAATAAGCATGCGAAAAAAAAACTAAAAATTCAACCTATATTTCATTTTTTTT